>NZ_MRUJ01000260.1:0-2101 GCF_002099325.1 Frankia sp. KB5
GGGGTGTGGGTGGGGGCATCGGCGGGCTGACCCGGCCGGGCGGCGGGGAGCTGAACAGCACCGGCATGGCGGTGCCCGTCCGGGCACGCCGCCCGGGTGCCGCGGCGCGGGGCGGGCTCCCCGCCGGCCGGGTCGCGTCCGGCGCGCGGAACCTAGCCGGTGCGACCGGACCTCGGGGCCTGATCGGCGTCGAGGACGTCGACGGCGTCGGCGCAGGCCCTGGGGGTTGGAACCGGACCCGCGTGGCAGCGCCGGGCGGGGGTCGAAACGCCGTCGCTGACGCCGTCGGCGTGGACGGCGTACCGGCGCTGTCCGGGGAGCGGAACACCGGCAGGCCAGCTGGCCCGGTCGGACGAGGACGGGGACGGGTGTTCTGCTCGGGATCGACGCCGGGTGTCGGCGGAGCCTGGAAGATCGCGGGTGGGGGCGGGCCGGTGGCCCTGCCGTTGGCGAGATGCTGCACAGAAACCGCCGGTATCGGTTGGAGGAACTGGGGGATGGTCCGGCCGCGCGGAGGCTGCCGGGGCGGCGTGATCGGGGTGGGTGCCGGTCGCCGTGGGATCGGCTGTGTCTGGCCACCGCGGGGAGCGGGGATGCGCGTGCGCGTGCGGCTGGCGCCGAACCGTCTGCCGCCGAGCAGGCCGAGGGCACGGCCGGTGATGTAGGCGCGCACGACCCGGCCGAGAATGCCGCCGCCGCCGTGACCAATCCTGGGCATCATCCAAAAAGGAATTTTGAACAGGAAATAGATCAGGGTGATCGCGGCCAGCAGGTTCACCACACCGTCGGGCGTCGGACCGAAGACGGTGAACCCGCCCGGGGTGAAGAACACCCTGAAACTGGCGATCAGGACGAAGGACTGGGCGATCTGGATGCCCAGGCAGCCGAAGAACGCCCGCCACCACCAGAACGCCATCTTCTCGGTCAGCGGATGGCCGTGCCCGGCCAGCGCCAGTGGTGCCGCGCCGATGAGCACCACCTCGATCGTGATACGAGCGATGTAGGTGCACAGCAGCGCCACGACGGACCCGGCGAGGAACAGGCCGAGGAAAATAACGAAGACGCTCCTGCCGTATCCGCCGGGCGTCGGCACGATCGCCCCGAGGACAACGGTTTTCAGCTGCCCGGCGGCGGTGTCAGGGTTCAGCCCCTGGCCGAGGATCCCGCCGGGCACCGCGTTCGCGATCTGGATGGCTTTCCCGGCGAGGAACTGCGACAGGCCGGACGCGAGGAAACCGACCGGGATCCGCGGGGCGACCTCCTTGATGGAGATACGGGACTGGACCGTGCCCAGCGCCATGACCGTGATCCCACCGAACATGATCAGCGTGCCGTAGGCGGTGACACTGATCGCCCACGACGTCGACCACAGTTCCCCGATCGCGGGAAGCTGGGACGGTTCCGGCGTGGTCAACAACGTCCGACCCAGTAGATCCAGCAGCGGGTTGAGCGCGGCCGTCACCAACGTGCGGAAAAACGCGGTGATAGCGCTGTTGATCGCATCGGTGATCCAGCCGACGACGCCGCCCCCACCACCGCCCGTGGAAGGCGCGGTCGGGGTGGTATGCGCCGAGGGAGGCGGCGGCGGAGCTGCCGGCTGCGGCGAGCAGCCGGCCGCGTCATCCGTGCACACGCCGGGGCTGGCGCCGGCCGCGCCAGGAGTGCTGCCGTCGGTGCCCGTGGGCGGCACGTCTCCCGCCCAGGGCAGGCTGCCCGGCGGGGAACTCGGCACCACAGGTGCGGCGGAAGCCGGCGAGGCCGACGACGCCCCGGACGCACCGGCGGGCGCCTGGGGAGACGGTCCGGGCTGCGGATCCGGGGTAGGCCGGCCGCCGGTGGACGCAGCTGCGGACGGCGCCGGCGCGGGTGGGACAGCGTCGGCGCGGGCCAGTGCGGGACACGCCACGACCAGCAGCAACGTGAGCGCCGCCGCCCCGCCCAGCCGCAGACCCCAGCACCCACGACGGTGCCCGCGACCAGTTGCACGGGCGGCCTGACGGACGGTCCGCGCGCCCAGGGACATGGCACGGCGGGCAAGGACGGCGGCGGCCACGATCGATCAGCCCCCGACGATCTGCTTGAGGATCTCGACGACGACCGG
>NZ_MRUJ01000261.1:0-479 GCF_002099325.1 Frankia sp. KB5
CGCCACCGGCCGCGCCGGCAGACCCGCCACCACCGACCCGTCCAGCGCCAACGGCGCCGGTCCGGCCACGAGCAGACCAAAGCAGTCCCGCAACGTCGTCAATGGCAACGCGGACGCACGCCCACTGGCCGGTTGCGCAGGAGAGGAAGACATTTCGTCGGGCATTACCGCCGTCCTTCGCTGTCACGGAGATTCGGTCAGTCTCAAGGACGCCACGCCGCGCCCAGCGGAAAACCAGAACGATCTCCCCGTGAATGCACAGCAGAGATCGATGGCGCCCAGAAGAATCCCAGCGATCTCTGATCGGCGCGCCCGTCAGCGCCCACGTCGAGCCGACGCCAGCAGCAACCCGAGCCTGCACAGTAGGGCCGTGACCTGTGGCGCTGTGACATTCAGCGAAGATCGCTGGACATGCCGGCGATCTTCGCGGCGAGCCGACAAGGATGCCAGCGGGAAAATCTTGAAAAAGTTTCGGGCGG
>NZ_MRUJ01000262.1:0-9210 GCF_002099325.1 Frankia sp. KB5
CCGCGAGGGACGGTAGCCCGGCGGGTGCACTCCGACCTGCTGCTGTTCACCCCGGTCGCGTCGGCCACCTCGTGGGAGCGCCGGTGACACGCGCCTCAGCCCGCCGCCGCACCCGAGTGACGACAGTCTGGCCGGCTGGCGGGCACAGCGCCGCCGACCAGACCGACGTCGGCAGACGCCTGACCAACACGGAGAGCAGCACGGAGACCTGCGCAGTCCTGCCCGCGGTCGCCGCCCACGCCATCGCCGTCTACAGCCAGCCAGGCGACACCATCTGCGATCCGGACTGCGGACCCGGAACCGCGGTCGTCGAGGCCATCCACGCCCACCGGCACGCCATCGGAATCGCCCACCACCAACACGACTGGCAGACCGCCCGCGCCGCCGTGACCGCCGCGAAAGTCCGAGGCGCGACCGCCGACGGGATGATCCTCGACGCCCCGCCCGACCCGTGGTCCTGGACCGGACTCGGACCGATCGACCTGGTCCTCACCCTGATCAGACCCATCGGCGACTCCCACGGGACCAGCGGTGCGATCCCGGACTGGATGCGCGCACGTCTGTCCGCCTACGCGGACCTGCCCCGGCCCGGTGGCCACGTCGTCGTCGTCACCCCGTACCACCTCGCCGGCGGGGTTGACCTGGCCACGACCGTGGCCGCCGCGGGCAGAGAGATCGGGCTCCGCCCGGTGCAGCGCGCCGTCGCCCTCACCAGCACACCCTCATCGCCCCTCACCGGGCACCGCCGAACCACCCGGGACAGCATCCAGCAGACCCACCAGGATGTGATCATCTTCGTCGCGGCCGGACGAGGACGACTACCCGGCCCGCCAGCCCGACCGCCGCACCCATCCGCGTCGGCAACCCCGCACGGCGCCGGTACCGCGGACCTCCCGGCCACCTCGATCACCACCGGCCGGGTGCACCCACGGTCGGTCCTCGTTCCCGCTCGCCTGCCGTTCGGCTGGAGCACCCGTGTCTGACCTCTCGCCCATCGCGGCCCTGCCACCAGCCCCGACGCTGCCGGCACGCCGGCCCAGCTGGTGGTGGCGCCTCACCCACCGGCGCGCCACCCGCCTGCAGGCCCAGCAGGCCCGCCTGCTCGCCGACCATCACGCCCGAACCACCGAACGTGCCCGCGCCGCCCAACTCGACCTCGCGCGCGCCGGGTTCTCCCTCGGCCCCGTCCCGTTCGGATACCGGCCGCTCCGGGTCACCGTCCCCGACAGCAACGGTCGGCACCGACGCCGCATCCGCCTTACCTTCGACCCGCTGACCGCGCCCACCGTCGCGCTCATCTACCAGTGGTGCGTCGACGACCTGCTCGACCCCACCGCGATCGCCCACCGGCTGCGTGCCGAACCCACCTGGTACCCCACCCGCATCGACCCCACCACCCGCAATCCCCGCCCCTGGGACACCCGGGCCGTCGCCCGCATCCTCACCAACCCCGTCTACACCGGCGCCACCATCTGGGGCCGCACCCACGGCGGCCAGCCTGTGCCACCTGACCGATGGGTTATCTGCCGCCACGCCCACGAACCCATCATCGACGCGCGTACCTTCTACCGCGCGCAGGTGATGACGCGGGCCAGCCGGGAAGCACTCGACCTGTTCATCACCATCGCAGAGATCCCGGAATCTGACGCGCCAGATCCAGATCCAGCTCCGGAAAGCAGCCGCCGCCGGGGAATCGAATGAAGGCGGCAATCCAGGTCTCACTGGCGAATGAGGACAGGCCCGCCCCTTGCCTCGACGGCGGYATGCCGAATATCGTGCGGAAGTACATGCGATGACCGGCGCCCACGATCCCCGATCGGACGCGCTTGACGTCGTGATGCCCGCCCAGGACCCCCACGTCACACCGGCATTCGCGCTGGCTCTGCTCCGCGTCCTTCGTCATGTTCAGCGACGGCGGGCCAGTAAAAGCAGGACGCAGACAGTTGACACGGATACTCCACCCGCAAAGAAAGGACCTGACTGATGATCAGATTTGCGTTCGAGGGTCGGTGCTCGACCGAGGACCAGCAGGATCCGGAATCATCACGGGCATGGCAGAAGACCCGAGCGAAAGCGCTGATCGAACCGCATGGCGGGGAGATCGTCGCCGAGTACTTCGACGCCGGGCAGTCGCGGGCGGTGCCCTGGCAGCGGCGGCCACGAGCGAACGATCTCCTGCAGGCGCTGAAGGACCCGAACCGGGGCTTTGAGGCGGTGGTGATCGGAGAGCCGCAAAGAGCCTTCTACGGCAACCAGTTCGGCCTGGTGTTCCCCTTGTTCAGCCACTACGGGGTGCCGCTGTGGGTGCCAGAGGTCGGGGGTCCGATCGACCCGAACAACGAGGCCCACGATCTGATCATGTCCGTGTTCGGGGGGATGTCGAAAGGAGAGCGCAACCGGGTCAAGGTCCGGGTGCGTGCCGCGATGGCCGCCCAGGCACAGGTCGAGGGCCGTTTCCTCGGCGGCCGGCCGCCCTACGGCTATCGGCTGATCGATCTCGGTCCGCACCCCAACCCGGCCAAGGCGGCCGACGGCCGCCGGCTGCATGGCCTCGCGCTCGACGAGCAGGTCGCCCCGGTCGTCGTTCGGATCTTCACCGAGTTCCTGCGCGGCAGTGGCCTGTTCGCGATCRCCGAGGGGCTGACCCGCGACGGGATCCCCAGCCCGTCGGCGCATGACCCGGCCCGTAACTCCCAMCGCACCGGCAGGGCATGGTCGAAAGGCGCTGTCCGGGCGATCCTCACCAACCCCCGCTACACCGGCCGGCAGGTCTGGAACCGCCAGCGCAAGGACGAGGTCCTCCTCGACGTCGACGATGTCGGCCTCGGTCACACGACCAAGCTGCGCTGGAACCCGAAGGACATGTGGATCTGGTCGGAGGAGACCGTCCACCCGGAGATCATCGATCGGCAGACGTTCACCCAGGCCCAGCAGCTCCTCGCCGGTCGAGGACGAGGCCCCGGCGATCAGAAACTGCCCCGCACCCGCCGTCCCTACGCGCTGYGCGGCTCGCTCTACTGCGGTGTCTGCAACCGCAAGATGCAGGGGCACACCGTCCGCGGCGACACCTACTACCGCTGCCGGTACCCGCAGGAGTACGCCCTCGCGAACACGATCCGCCATCCCAGCAACGTCTTCGTCCGCGAGGACCTCATCCTGCCGGTGCTGGACCGGTGGGTGGCTCGCGCGCTCGCACCCTCACGCCTGGCCGACACCCTGGAGGCCATGGTCACGGCCCAGGCCAAGCCGTCATCCCACGATCCCGCCCTCGAGCAGGCACGCCGAACGATCGAAGAGAGCAGCACCAAGCTGGCCGGCTACCGGGCAGCCCTGGACGCCGGCGCCGACCCCGCGGTCGTCACCGGCTGGATCGCCCAGACCCAGGCTGAGAAGACCACCGCGGAACGGAAGCTGCACGAAGCCAGGAGAGGAGAGGAACGGACGCTGACCCGCGAGGAGATCAGTACCATGGTCGAAACGCTCGGGGACGTGGCCACCGCGCTCGCCGAGGCCGAGCCCGCAGAGAAGGCTGATCTGTACCGCCAGCTCGACCTGCGACTGACCTACCAACCCACCACCAGCACAGTAAGGGCCGACATGAAGATCGACACAACCTACTGTGGGGTAATGGATCGTGTCCGAGGGGGGACTTGAACCCCCACGCCCGTTAAAGGGCACTAGCACCTCAAGCTAGCGCGTCTGCCATTCCGCCACCCGGACAGGTGGTTCGCGGATGTCTCACCCGCGAACGACTGCGATGCTACACGCTCCAAGGGGGTGCTTGTCGCTACCCCCGACCATCAGACGATCAAGTCCCGACTTGCGAGTTCTGGCCCGCTTCGACGAGAACGAGAAGCAGTATGATCATTGCTTGAGGTGCACCCCGGGGGATGTCGATTATGACTGGCCGGACGCCGGGGCCTCTGGGCCTCGCCTACGCGACGGGCCTATGCGACGGGCCCGCCATGCGGCTGGCCGCCCCGACCCGTCGGAGGAACTCCTCGACCAGGCTGATCAGCTCCCGGGCCACCTCGGGCGGGAGATCCGCGGACAGCACCGCCGGCAGTTGGGTTCCAGCCGCTCCAGCGAAGCTCCGGTTACTCACGCGGAGCATCGACTCGAACACCGGGAGTCCGAGACCAGATGCCTGGTGGATGTAGGGCCGCAGGAAGCTGGTCGGCCGACCGCCGTAGTACTGGACCATCATGAGAACAACACCGAGCACCCGCGGTTCGAGTCGTTTCACGGCCGGATGCATCCCGGACTGCAACCCCGCGACCCTGTTGTACTCCCAGACGAACCGGYCCAGTCTGCTCATCAGATGTTCGATGCCCAGCGTCGACAGGTTGTCCGGCCGGGCCGGGATGAGCAGGTGGTCGCAGGCTGCGATCGCGGCCCGGGTGATGACTCCGAAGTTCGGCGGRCAGTCGATGAGCACAAGGTCGTAGTCGTACGTGGAGAAGGACGCCAGCCCGGTGGCCAGCCGCTGGTAGACGTCGAAGTAGTACCTGGTGGACCGGTGGGCCCGCGCCCCGCCCAGCCTGGCGGTGAGGTCCATCTCGATGTCGCCGAGTGAGAGGTGCGACGCGAGCAGGTCCAACGTGCCGCCGCCCGCGGCGACGGCGGCGTTGACGACCGATGGTGTGGTCACGTACCCCGCGAGGGGCGGTGGGGTGGTCTCCGGCCGCCACGACTCGAACCACGCCTTGACGGTTCTCCGGTGGTCGGCGAGGTCCGTCCGCCAGGTCTCGGGTCGGTAAAAGGAGAAGGTCAGGTTCGCCTGCGGGTCCAGGTCGATCATCAGTACCCGTCTCCCCAGCCGGGCGATCGCGGCGCCGATGTTTGCGGTGAGCGTGGTCTTGCCTACCCCGCCCTTGTAGCTGGCGATCGCCACGGCCTTCACCGCATCCTCGCTCCCGGTCGCGCGCTCCGCCCGGCGGCGGAGGGACGTCGTGTCTCCTCGGCCGGACCCGCAATGCTTCCGCGTCCGGTTCACCAGCAGACTACGGCTGTTTCTGGATCGGTAACGTCGTCGGGAGTCGGATACTGGTGACTTCCGCCTTCGGGGACGGGAAGGAAGTCCCTCCTCGATCCGCCTCCGGACGCCTGAGTCTGGGATGTATGGGTCAGAAGACGATCGATGGGAACGAGGCCGCCGCGTTGGTGGCCTACCTGGCGAGCGAGGTGATCGCGATCTATCCGATCACCCCGGCGTCGGCTATGGGGGAGCTGGCCGATGCGTGGGCGGCGAAGGGCCGCCCGAACCTGTGGGGTGCGGTGCCCGAGGTCGTCCAGCTGCAGAGTGAGGGTGGTGCCGCCGGCACTGTGCACGGGGCGTTGCAGGCGGGTGCGCTGTCGACGACGTTCACCGCCTCGCAGGGTCTCCTGCTGATGCTGCCCAACATGTTCAAGATCGCCGGCGAGCTCACGCCGATGGTTCTTCACGTCGCGGCCCGGACCGTGGCCACGCACGCACTGTCGATCTTTGGTGATCACAGTGATGTGATGGCGGCGAGGTCGACCGGTTTCGCCATGCTGTGTTCGGCGTCGCCGCAGGAGGCGCATGACCTGGCCGCGGTGGCGCATGCGGCAACGCTCGAGTCGCGGGTACCGTTCCTGCACTTCTTCGACGGTTTCCRCACGTCGCACGAGCTGAACGAGGTGGCGTTGCTCGACGACGGCACGCTGGGTGGTCTGCTGGCTGCCGGGCATATCGATGCCCATCGCCGCCGGGCGTTGTCCCCCGACCGTCCGGTGATCCGGGGCACCACCCAGGATCCCGACACGTTCTTCCAGGCCCGGGAGGCGTCGAACACGTTCTACGCCGCGGTTCCCGGGATTGTGCAGGGGGTGATGGACCGGCTGGCCGCGGCGACGGGCCGGGCCTACCGTCTGTTTGAGTATCAGGGTCATCCCGAGGCCGAGCGGGTTGTGGTCGTCATGGGGTCGGGTCGGTCGGCGGTGCGGGAGGCGGTCACCCGGCTGGTCGAGCGAGGCGAGCGGGTCGGGTTCGTCCAGGTTCGTTTGTTCCGTCCCTTCGACGGCCGGGCGTTGCTCGCGTGCCTGCCCTCGACGGTGCGGTCGGTCGCGGTCCTGGACCGGACGAAGGAGCCGGGCGCGTCGGGTGAGCCGTTGCGGCTGGATGTCGTCGCCGCGTTCGCGGAACGGCCCGAGCGGATGCCGCGGGTGATCGGTGTCCGTTACGGGTTGGCGTCGAAGGAGTTCACCCCGGCGATGGCGGCGGCGGTGTTCGACGAGCTGGCCGGCGCGGCGCCGCGCCGGGAGGTGACGGTGGGTATCCGCGACGACGTCACGGACCTGTCGCTCGAGGTGGACGACGACCGTGTCCCGGAGCCGGATGACGTGCTGCGGGCGGTGTTCTACGGGCTCGGTAGCGACGGCACGGTGGGTGCCACGCGGGCAACGGCCGGTATCGTCGCAGCTCGCACGCCGCTGCACGCGCAGGCGTACTTCGTGTTCGACTCCAAGAAGTCGGGGTCGATGACGGTCTCGCATCTGCGGCTGTCGCCACGACCGGTCGACTCCCCGTGGCTTATCCAGAACGCCCAGTACGTGGGCTGTCATCAGTCCTCGCTGCTGGAACGGGTGGACGTGCTCGCCGTGGCCGCGCCGGGTGCCACCGTGCTGCTCAACAGCCCGCATGCGCCGGAGAAGGTGTGGGAGCATCTGCCGGCCGACGCGCAGCGGCACCTGCTCGACCGGGATGCGCGCCTGTTCGTCGTCGACGCCGACCGGGTGGCGAAGCAGGCCGGCATGCCCGGGATCGTAAGCCCGGTGCTGCAGACCTGTTTCCTGGCGCTGTCCGGTCTGCTGGACCGCGACGAGGCGATCGCGGCGGTCAAGGACGGGGTCCGCGCCGCCCGCGGCAAACGCGGTGACGCCGTGCTGCAGCGTAACTTCGCCGCCATCGATGCCGCGCTCGACGCCCTGCACGAGGTCGACCTGCAGGCTCGTGTGGTCACGGGCCAGGCGCGCCGGCAGCTGCTCGGCGAGGCGCCCGCATTCGTCCGGCAGGTGACGGCGCGGATCATGGCAGGGGAGGGGAACCTGCTTCCCGTCAGCGCACTACCGGCTGACGGCACCTTCCCCGTCGGGACGGCCCGGTACGAGAAACGCGGCCTGACCCGCGAGCTTCCGGTGTGGGATGCGGACCTGTGCATCGACTGCGGCAAGTGCGCGATTTCCTGCCCGCACGCCGCCATCCGGATGACGTTGTTCGACCCGGCGCGGCTCGCCGACGCGCCGGCGTCGTTCCGGCACAAAAAGCCGAAGGACCGCACCCTCGCGGCGTTCCGGCTCGCGGTGCAGGTGGCACCGGACGACTGCACCGGCTGCGGCATCTGCGTCGAGGCCTGCCCGGCGAAGAGCCGGGAGATCGAGGGCCATCGCGCCCTGGACATGGTCGACGCCGCACCCCGCTTCGAGGAGGAACGTGCCGGATGGGCGTTCCGCGAAACGCTGCCGGCGGTCCCACCGGCGCTCGCCCCACCGGACACGGTCCGCGGCTCGCAGCTACGGGAGCCGCTGTTCGAGTTCTCCGGCGCCTGCGCCGGCTGCGGGGAGTCGCCCTACCTCAAACTGCTCACGCAGCTGTTCGGTGACCGCATCATCGTCGCCAACGCCACGGGATGCTCGTCCATCTACGGCGGCAACCTGCCGACCACACCCTGGTCGGCGGGCACCGACGGCCGCGGCCCGGCCTGGGCGAACTCGCTGTTCGAGGACAACGCCGAGTTCGGGCTCGGGATACGCCTCGCGCTCGACAGCCGGGCCCGCGAGGCCCGCCGACTGCTGCGCGCACAGACCGCGACGGTCGGCGGCACGCTCGTCGAGGCGCTGCTCACCGCCGACCAGTCGACCGAGGCCGGCATCCTCGACCAACGCCAGCGGGTGGCCGAACTACGCCGGCGGCTGGCCACCGTCGACCACGACACCACCCTCGACGCTGTCCTCGACGACCTCGTCGACAAAAGCGTGTGGATCATCGGTGGGGACGGGTGGGCGTACGACATCGGCTTCGGCGGCCTCGACCACGTGCTCGCGTCGGGACGCGATGTCAACGTGCTCGTCCTCGATACCGAGGTGTACTCCAACACCGGTGGGCAGGCGTCGAAGTCGACGCCGCGCGCCGCGGTCGCGAAGTTCGCCGGCGGCGGCAAACGGACCCGCAAGAAAGACCTCGGGCTGCTCGCCGCCGCCTACGGCGACGTGTACGTCGCGCAGGTCGCCCTCGGCGCCAACGACCAGCACACGGTGAAAGCCTTCAACGAGGCGGCCAGCTGGCACGGCCCGTCCCTCATTGTCGCCTACAGCCACTGCATCGCCCACGGCATCACCATGACCGACGGCCTGGYCCACCAGAAAGCCGCGGTGAAATCGGGATACTGGCCGCTCTACCGGGTCGACCCCCGCGCGGAAAGGCCGTTCTCCCTCGACTCGCGGGCACCGTCCATCCCCTTCAGCGAGTTCGCCGCCACCGAATCCCGGTTCACCCTCCTCAACACCGTCAACCCCGACGAAGCCGACGAGCTCGCGGCACTCGCCCAACGCGACATCCTCGGGCGCTGGCAGACCTACGAACACGAAGCCGCCCACCCCCGCCACACCACCACGTAAGACTGAAGCGGCGCCGTACCCACCAAAGCGCCGTGCCCACAGACCGGCGAAATGTTCGATCTTGAGGGCGAGCCCGTGAGCACGGTGAATGTGCCGTCCGGCGCGGCTTGAGAGTCGCGCAACAGCGGCTTGCAGGAATTTGACAGTAATGTCGAGATGTTCCGGGCATGTTCCGGAATTGTGCCACCTGTAGGTGGTTCCTCGTTCAAGGAGGATTTGCGGTGACGAAAACGACAGGAAAGCCAGGGAAGACGGAGAAGGCGGGAAAAGTCGGCCCGGAGTTCGGTCCGTTGGCGGCCCTGGCCGGTGCGTGGGAGGGCGACCAGGGGGTGGACGTTGCCTTCGGCAACGCCGAGGGCACGATTATCGAGACCCCGTACCGCGAGAGGGTCACCTTCAAGCCCTTCGGTCCCGTGGACAACGGCCCGCAGTGTCTCTAYGGCCTCGACTACCACATGGCCGCGTGGCGGGCTGGCGAGGAGAAGGCGTTCCACACTGAGATCGGCTACTGGCTGTGGGACGCCAATCTCGGCCACGTCATGCGGTGCTTCATGGTGCCCCGCGGTGCGGTCC
>NZ_MRUJ01000263.1:0-13644 GCF_002099325.1 Frankia sp. KB5
GCAGGTGCCGGACGTCGGATGCATGAGGATACATTCATATCGGTTCTCGGGTTTGACGTCGCCCGACTCGGCTGCGGTAACGTCCCTCCCGTGCCGGCCGGTGCTGGCCGACACGCATCCGGATGTTCTGCTCGAGAGGAGAAAGAGGGAAAATGGCTCAACAGCAGCAGGTGCAGCAGGTGGAACAGCAGCTGCGGCAGAACTGGCGGCAGATTCGTTACCGTATCCTTGACCAGTTCGGTCAGGTGAGCCCGGCGGACCTTGACTCTGCGACGAGCGTCAACGACCTCGTCCAGCGGATCGCGGACAAGACGCACCACAGCGAGCGGTACGTCGAGAACCGACTCCTGGAGCTTGCGGGAGTAGGCGCGGGTGTTCAGGGTGGAGGAATCGCTGGGGAGCGTTTCGCCTCGGGGCTGGGCGGCGAGCAGCAGCAGCAGGGCCAGCCGTTCGGCGGGGGTCAGCAGTAACCCGACAGACGGGTGATCCGACGACACCGTCCGGAACACGAAACTCCGCCGGGTTGTCGGGATAATTACTGGTTCCGATCGTTCGATTCCGGTCGCTCCGGGGGTACAGCTCAGGCCGTCGCCTTCAGGAGCGACCGGAATTCGAGCAGTTCATCGATCAGCTCGATGGTCTTCCCATCGCGTGGTAGCCGCCGCAATTCGGCCAGCATCGCGTCGGTTTCCTCGAGAGTGGGACGCTCGTTAATAGTGGCGGCTATCGTCACAATGT
Organism: Frankia sp. KB5; assembly: GCF_002099325.1. NCBI lineage: Bacteria > Bacillati > Actinomycetota > Actinomycetes > Frankiales > Frankiaceae > Frankia > Frankia sp. KB5. Next base: position 739 of record NZ_MRUJ01000263.1, read on the forward strand.
CGTGCATAGCTGTAATCACCTCACCGTGCTGAGATTACCGGTTGGCCTGCCCGGCTCGAGGGTGGAAGCCGGGTGATACGTAGAAGGAGGCTCGCACGGTAGGGTTTCTGGGGCGTAAATCAGTGTTTCCTTCGCGTTAATGTATCTCTGATGAAGCTACAAAACGTGACGAATGATGCGTCGCGGGTTCTGCACCTCACTATCCGTAGGGCCTCCGCGGGTTCACGGATCTTGCTCCGCGGGTTTATGGATCTCGGTGACCGCCCGCGTGCGCACGCACTTCCTTTCCTACCGCCCCGGGTGGCCCGACGGCCGTCCAGCCGCCCGCCACCGACCGCATCCGGACCGTTCCTGAAGCCTGGCATTGTCCGCCGCCTCGTGGACGCCCTGCCCAGCGGTGCCTACCTCGTCCTCACCCATGTCMTCACCATGCAACCGCCGGCTTCGACCCGGGTCCCGCGGCCTGCACGACCGCGGCCTGCGCGACGTTGTCGGATTCCGCGTCGTCGAACTGAGGGGCCTGGACCGGCTGGCCATCGATTTTCGTTCATGGGCCCGACGCCGTCTGGCTGCGGTGCCGGTGTCTGTGTGGGCGGGCCACCCCGCCCACACAGACACCTCCGGGTGAGCGCCGTAGGAGGGGTACATCGCTCACCACATCTCCACGTATCACCCAACAATACGCGGACAGGCCATAAGCATCTTGGGCTGATGTTGTCCATCTCGGGATGGTCCGTCTGGGCGGGGTTGTCGTTCTTGTCGCGTAAGACGCCTCTCTCGGTCGACAGGTTGCGACCCTCGTGCCGCCTTTCGTGATGTCACACCCAGATCTCTACGGAGAGTAGCAAGATCTGCACGAATCGAAGCGATCGACGATACCATCCGGTCATAGGATCACTGGATCGACAATTCAGTCGGGTTATGGAACAACGAAGCGGGTCGGCTCGTCGTCTATCGCAGCGGAACGGATCGGCTCTGCGGCGGCGACGGCCGCCGCGGGCCGCCGTACCCGGGCGGTTCCCCCCGCCGCCCGTGGGCGGACCGGGCCGGTTGCCCCCTCGCCCGGCACGGTCCGCCTCCATCAACCCACGAGGAGCCCATTCCGGTGATTGAGCACGCTGTCCGCATCGCTCGGACGGTCCTCGTTCCCCGACACCACTGGGCTAGGAGGCAGCGCGTGACCCGCATGGGCGACGGCCGCGACAGTACGTCTGGCGACCGGTCCGCGGTTGCCACGTTCTCAGCCTCCTTCCATGATGTGGTCGCAAACGTCGAGAAGGTCATCCGCGGCAAGCGTGAGGTGGTGGATCTCGCGACGATCTGTATGTTCGCCGACGGCCATCTCCTCGTCGAGGATGTCCCCGGTCTGGGGAAGACCTCCCTGGCCCGCAGCCTCGCCGCGTCGGTGGGCGCCGGCTGTCATCGCATCCAGTTCACGCCCGACCTGCTGCCCGCGGACATCATCGGGACGATGGTCTACAACCAGCGTGCCGGCGAGTTCGGACTCCGCGCGGGCCCGGTGTTCACCAATCTTGTCATCGGCGATGGGATCAACCGCGCCTCGCCGAAGACGCAGTCGGCTCTGCTGGAGGCCATGGAGGAGGGGCGGGTCACCGTCGATGGGACCGGCTATAYGGTGCCGCGGCCCTTCATGGTCGTCGCGACGCAGAACCCGATCGACCTGGACGGCACGTACAGCCTGCCCGAGGCCCGCTTGGACCVGTTCCTCATGCGACTGCGGATGGGATATCCCTCCCTCGCTGCGGAGCTGGAGATCCTCGATGGTCGGCAGGTGGGTCGGCGCATCGAGGATCTGAGACCGGTGATGCGGGCGGAGGACGTGGTGGCCCACGCGGCCCGGACACTCGCCATCCATGTGGCACCCGCCCTCCGGCGGTACATCGTCGATCTGGTCGCCGCGACCCGCACGCTGCCGGATGTCGTCCGCCTGGGGGCGAGCCCACGGGGCAGTATCGCGCTGCTTSGGGCCGTCCAGGTGCGTGCCGCGTCGCAGGGACGGGCCTTCGTGACCCCCGACGATGTCAAGGTGCTGGCCAAGCCGGTCCTGGCACACCGGCTGGTGCTGAGCCCCGAGGCGGAACTGCGCCGCGTCATCGCCGAGGACGTCGTGGACGAGGTCGTCGAGACCATCCCGTCCCCGCGTCGTCTCGTCGGCATCTGACCGTGGCACTCCGGTCGGCCGACATCGGGTGCCGGACGGACCGGCGGATGGACCTTGGACTCCGCCGGATGGACAGCATGGCCTCGACGGCGTGGCCTCGACCGAGGGGCCCGTTCCCGGCCGTACTCGCGCAACGGCTACAGATAGCCCGAACAGGCCGGTACCCCCGGAATGGGCTCGTTCTGTCCGTCCAGGGTGACGACTGTAGCCGGTAGGTACTCCCATGCCTGGCTGTATCCGTGTTGGCGCGGATGTCCGGTGGGGCGCCCGGTCGCCTTGCATGCGCGCACGAAACGACGCTCGGCCGCGGGATCCCGCAGATCGGAATGCATCACCTTGACGGCGGCCCGGCGATCGAATATCTCCTGTTCCGCGCGGTAGACCGTGCTGAAACCGCCGTGCCCTATCAGCTCGAACGATCGGTACCCCTCGATCATCACCGGCTCCACGCAGTTCCCGCGTCTCGTCGCGTTCTGGCCCGTCGCGTTCTGGCCCGTCGCGTTTCGGCCCGTCGCTCAAGCCCAGCGCAGTCCCGCCCCGCCCACCCTGCTTGCGACGTGGGCGCACCCGGGAGAGAGTGGGCTTTGTCCGAAAGATGGGACTGTGCCCGGAAGATGGGACTGCGCCCGGAAGATGGGACTGTGATGGTGCCTGCCGGCGTCGTGGGGGCGCTATGCCGCCCCGTGCGTGTGGCGTTGCCGATGACCGCACCGATGTCCGTGCGGTGCCGCGCCGCATGCCGTATGGAAGAACGATGCAGGAGGAACGCGTGGCGGACGAGCGTCGGCCCTTCGCCGACGACAGCGGGACCCCCGAATCGGTCTGRCAGGGATGGGATCCGGGGTGGGCGGAGCTGGACCTGACCGTTCCGCCCACAAACGCGGTGATCGTGGCTCCCCACCCGGACGATGAGGTGCTGGGCATCGGTGGTCTGATGACCATCCTGTCTACGMTGAGTGTGTCGCTCACCGTTGTTGCTGTGACTGATGGTGATGCATCCCATCCCGGATCTCCGACGCTGTCGCCGGCCGAGCTTGCGCGGCGACGGGTGGCGGAACAGCATTCCGCTCTCGCCGAACTCGGCCTGGCCCAGGTACCGGTGCATCGGGTCGGCCTGCGCGACGGGCGGGTCGCCGGGCACGAGGAGTTGTTGGCCGACCAGCTGGAACCGTTGCTCACCGCCGACGGGTGGCTGCTCGCGACGTATGCCGGGGATCGTCATCCAGATCATGAGGCGACGGGTCGGGCGGCGGAGATCGCCGCCGCGCGGGCGGGCACCCGGCTGCTCGAGTACCCCATCTGGACCTGGCACTGGGCGGTGCCGGACGACCCGCGAGTTCCTTGGGCCAGGGCGCGACGGGTGCATCTTCCCGTCGACGTGCATCGGGCCAAGCAGCGAGCGGTCGACTGCTACCGCACCCAGATTGCTCCGCTTTCAACCCATCCGGCCGATGCTGCGGTGCTTCCGGCCGAGGCCTTGGCGCGGCTCCTGCGCCCAGCCGAGACGGTCTTCGTCTGACCGTTGCGGGTCATGAAGCATGAGTAGGCGCCTTGCTCGCAGCCACCTGTTGCCGGATGGCGGCCCCACAGCCGGAGCAGGTCTTCGAGCTCACGTCCGGTTGCCCATGCGGTGACACGGGCAACCGGACGGTCAGGGCCGGGACGCCGGTCGGCGGGGGAGACCCGCGCGTACACCGCGGCGGCTCCCGCGGGGCGTTCGACGGCGGACGGCTCGACCAGGATCAGCTGCCCGACCGGGCGCGCCGGTACGGGCAGCTTCCCTTCCCGAAACCAGCGGTAGGCGGTGACGTAGTGGGCACCCGCACGCTGCGCCCCCTGCTTCAAGTTCACTCACACATCGCATCACTTACTCAACAGCCAGCAGGTCGCTGCCCCGCGGGGACATCTCCCGCAGCGGCAGGCTGCGGTCGTCGAAGGCCGCGGTCGTCGAAGGCYGCGTCGTCCGCGGCGGTGATTCCGAAGACGCTCGGCCTGGTGCCGATCCAGCGATTGATCAGCCAGTGCAGCAGGTTGATGGTGACGATCGCCGGAGCGACGACGGCGGCGACCCCGGGAATCGCCGGCTCCAAGGCCAGGGACAGCACGATACTCGTGATGCCGTTCTGTTGGGAAGCRGCCAGATAAACCCGGTCACGTCGGGACATGCGGTGGGTCAGAAGGTAGCCGACGAGACCCTGTGCGGCGAAGGCTGCGGCTCCCAGAGYGGCCCCGTGGACAAAGGCGATTCCGCCGGAGAGAAGCAGGCCGAGCGCGACCGCCGCACCATAGAACGCGACCCGTACGGTCCTCTCCACGAGGTGGGGGAAGAAGTCGTCCCCGCGCTCGGGGAAGAGCTTGGCATCGGGACGGAGGATCAGCCCACCGATTGCTACCGCCAGCATGAGAAAGAACCCTGCTGCCACCATGATCAGACCCGTTGTCAATGCCAGGGCGCTGGTCGCGTTTCTCTTGGCGCCCCGCCACARCAGGGCGGTGAGGGTGACGAGGCCGAGGTTGAGCGCCAAGCCGACGAAGAAACCGCTGACTCCCGACGGTCCACCGAGATCCGGYGTCATCGCGGGCTGGTCCTTGACGAACGTCGAACCGACCGCTGTGACCAGGGACACAGTAAGGAGTACCGTCACGGGATCGTCGAAGGCAGCCCAGCTGCGCAGGAGATCCTGACCGCGTTCGGACATTCGCGAACCCGAGGTGAGCGTGGCTACCGACAGGGGATCGATCTGGGCGACCACCACGCCAAGAAGAAGGTACAGCGGGTCGCCGAGCGCGAGGGCCAGGGCGCCACCGATCAGCAGGGCCTTGAGGGCGACGCCCACGGTGACGACGAGCACGATCCGGCGGATGTCCGCCCAGGCCGCGCGGGCGATCCCCAGCGTGGCGCCGTACAGGCCGACCGCCAGCAGCACCGCGATGGCCATCCGATAGCCGTGCACCTTCGAGATATTCGGCAGGTGGAACAGCTGAAACAGCGCGCTGAGCGCGACACCCACCCCGATCAGGCTGACCAGGGATGCCAGCTGGCCGAAGGACTGTGCTCTCTGGAGCGATCTCATGGCCCGGTCGGGTTCCAATGGTGGAACGGCTGTACCGGTCTCCCCGCTGGCACCCCGGCGACCGCCGGGCTGCCGGGATGCGGATACGCATCCGTGCCCTGCGTGTGGAGTGACGGGATAAGGGCGCATCGACCTCTGAACAGTGACCGAAGGCCCTGCATCGAGCTCTACCTCCCCGTGATGTTGGACGGCGGAAAGAGGAGTTCTCCTCCTACTTGCCATCGCCCAGAGTGGTCGCCGTGCAATGAAGCTAGTGCAATGAAGCTCGCGCAGCCGGCATCCGTAGGTTAAGTCCAGACGCCGCACCGGTTCAACCCCAGGCGGTGGTTGCCACATGATCAATTGTCATGGCGAATTTTTTGCCGGCTAGTCGACGATGACGGCTTACTGGCCGTCTTCCTATCCAGCTCGTGTGATGACGCCCTCGTGTCTGTGTCCGCGTTCGGCCTGCCCGGCCGCACCTTTCATGGCGGGCGTCGGCGTYGGATGGTGCAGATGAACCGTATGATGYGCGTGCAGTCCGGCGACCCGGCGATACCTCGCATTTCATCTGTGTAGGTGTCGTCCGCGCGGGTGGGAGAGCATCGGGAGRGCATTCCAGGGGGCATGGCCCGGTTTTTYGACGTCAGTCCTGAAGCACATCTCGGAATCTTGATGTTTCTTGATATTTTTTGCAGAGTTGTGACATGTGTCTAAATATATAGATATCCGCGCTCGTATCGCCTACCGGCGGGCGGCCTTGACGCCGAGGCCGCTGYCACCGCCCGCGGGATCGGATGGCGGACGAACGATGAGCCCGGGGGCCCGTGAGCCCGTGGTCGGGGCCCACGGCCCCACGGGTTCGTGTGTTCATGTTGCGGACAGGTTTCGGTGGGGGACGCTGGTTGGCCCGCGGGGCCCCCGCAGCTAGTGTTCGGGGAGTGGAATCGTGGCTGAACGCAGCCGGCGTCGAGGGGACCGGCGCCAGTTGGGAGTCGATCATTCGCTACTGGTAGGCATCCCCGGGTCATCCGTGCCCCGTCCCACAACTCCATACCGATGCCGCTCACGCCCGTGCGGGAGAGTCCCGGTCGCTCGCCGTTCGGGACGCCGAAGGAGCAAGCTCTCCCCATAAACTCTCAGGCCCCCAACCGCCGGGTCAGGCAACTCTGGAAAGTGGACGCCGTGGGGTGTCCCGCCGACGGTGAAAGCCGCGTTCCCCGCCCRCAGCTCCCCGGACTGCCGGCGGCGGCGCTGGTGAAGCTCTCAGGTCAATGACAGAGGGGGAGGCCCGCCGCGGCGCCGGCATGATCCGTCGTCGCCCGACCTCCGGAGCAGTCATCATGCCTGACGTCACCGAGTACGACGACACCCCCTATGCCGATGGACCGGCCACGACCGCCGATGGACCGGCCACGACCGCCACGACCGCCACCATCAGTCCCGCGTCGTCGCACGCGCGGTCGGGGGCGCCGCGACAGGGCAGTGCCGCGGCGGTGGGCAGGAACGGTGCGAGGCGGCTGCCCGCCGCGGCCATCCCGCGGTTCGCCGATCGGCACATCGGCCYGGACCCGTCATCCCAACGGGAGATGCTGGATGCGCTGCGGGTGGAATCACTGGCCGCGCTCACCGACGCGGCCGTCCCGGCAAGCATCCGTGACCATGATCTGGATCTTCCCGCGGCGCTGAGCGAGCCCGCGGTGCTCGCGGCCCTACGCGCGTTCGGTAGCAGGAACCGACCGGTTTCCTCGATGATCGGGCTGGGATTCCATCCCGCGGTGATGCCGGGAGTCATCCAGCGCAACGTCCTGGAGAACCCCGCGTGGTATACGGCGTACACGCCGTACCAGCCGGAGATCTCCCAGGGCCGCCTGGAAGCGTTGCTCAACTTCCAGACGATGATCACTGATTTGACCGGCCTTGCGGTGGCCGGAGCCTCCCTGCTGGACGAGCCGACCGCGGCGGCCGAGGCGATGCAGATCGCGTTTCGGACGGCGAAGGGTTCCCGCGCGACGTTCCTCATCGATGCCGACACCCTCCCGCAGACCGTCTCGGTGGTCGCGACCAGGGCGGAGGCGCTGGGGATCAATGTGGTGGTCGCGGATCTCGCAGCCGGACTCACGGCCGTGGGCCCGGCGCAGCTGGATGCGGCCTTCGGCCTGCTGCTGTCCTATCCCGGGCCGGCGGGCGTCCTGCGGGATGTGCGTGCTGTGATCGCATCGGCGAGGGAGCGCGGCATCGTCGTCACGATCGCCGCCGATCCGCTGGCGCTGACCCTGCTGCGGGCGCCTGGCGACCTCGGCGCGGACATCGCGGTGGGGAGCACGCAGCGGTTCGGACTACCGCTGTCCTTCGGAGGCCCGCACGCCGGCTACCTCGCAGTGCGCAAGGGGCTGGAACGGTCCCTGCCGGGGCGGCTCGTCGGGGTGTCGGTCGATGCGGACGGCGCACCCGCGTACCGGCTCACCCTGYAGACCCGTGAGCAGCACATCCGACGGGAGAAGGCGACGAGCAACATCTGCACGGCCCAGGTGCTGCCCGCGGTACTCGCCTCCATGTACGCGGTCTACCACGGCCCGGAGGGCCTGGCCGGGATCGCGCGTCGCATCCACGGGCACGCGGTGCGCCTCGCCGAAGGCCTGCGCGCCGCCGGTGTGACGGTGGTGCACGACGCGTTCTTCGACACCGTCCTCGCCGCGGTGCCGGGCCGGGCCACCCAGGTGGTTGYGGACGCGTTGGCGCGGGGCGTGAACCTGCGGCTGGTCGACGACGACCACGTGGGTATCTCCTGCAACGAGACGACGGGCCAGGCCGAGCTGGAGGCCGTCCGGTCGGCCTTCGGGGTGGGCCCGGAGGCGACGGCGGGCATCACTTGGACCGGGACCGGGACCGGGACCGAGATCCGGACCGGGGCCTGGACCGGGTCCGTCGCGGYGGCGAACGATCATCTCGTGGCCCGCGCGGACCAGGCGGACCAGGCGGACCAGGCGGACCAAGCGGCGGACGAGCCGGTGGCGCTGCCCGCCGAACTGGTGCGTACGGATCCCTACCTGCAGCATCCGGTGTTCCACGACCATCGGTCGGAGACCGCGATGCTCCGCTATCTGCGTCGACTGTCCGATCTTGATCTGGCTCTTGACCGGGGCATGATCCCCCTGGGGTCGTGCACGATGAAACTCAACGCGACCACTGAGATGGCCGCGGTCACCTGGCCGGAATTCGCTGACATCCATCCATTTGCCCCGTTGGACCAGGCCGCCGGATACCTCGCGATGATTCAGGACCTGGAGCGTTGGCTCGCGCAGATCACCGGATATGCGGGGGTCTCCCTCCAGCCGAATGCCGGCAGCCAGGGTGAGCTCGCCGGGCTGCTCGCCATCCGGGCCTATCACCGCGATCATGCTGTTCCCGGATCCGTGGTGCGAAACATCTGTCTCATTCCCTCCTCGGCGCACGGGACGAATGCGGCGAGCGCCGCGATGGCGGGAATGCGGGTGGTCGTCGTCTCCTGTGACGACGACGGAAACGTCGACCTGAACGATCTGGCCCGCAAGGCCCGCGCGAACGCGGACGCCTTGGCCGCGCTGATGGTCACCTACCCGTCGACCCATGGTGTGTACGAGGAGGRCATCGGGCAGGCGTGCGCGATCGTGCATGAGGCCGGCGGTCTGGTGTACGTCGACGGAGCGAATCTCAACGCTCTGGTGGGGCTCGCCAGGCCGGGGCAGTTCGGGGCCGACGTGAGCCACCTGAACCTGCACAAGACGTTCTRCATCCCGCATGGGGGCGGGGGTCCGGGGGTCGGCCCGGTGGCCGTGGTCGAGAAACTCCTGCCCTATCTGCCGAACCACCCGCTGCGGCCGGAGGCAGGACCGGCCACCGGAGTGGGCCCGATCTCGGGATCCCCGTGGGGCTCGGCCGGAATTCTTATGATTCCGTGGGCCTACATTCGGATGATGGGGGCGGACGGCCTGCGCCGGGCAACCTCGGTGGCCGTCCTGAACGCCAACTACATTGCCCACCGGCTGCATCCGTACTATCCGGTGCTCTACGCGGGCCGGGACGGGCTGGTCGCCCATGAGTGCATTCTGGACCTACGGCCGTTGACGAAGCTGACCGGCGTCACCGTGGACGACGTGGCGAAGCGTCTCATCGACTACGGTTTCCATGCTCCGACCATGTCATTCCCGGTTGCCGRAACACTGATGGTCGAGCCGACGGAGAGTGAGGATCTCGGCGAGATCGATCGTTTCTGYGACGCAATGATCTCCATTYGGGCCGAGGCGGACAAGGTCGGAGACGGTATCTGGCCGCGGACCGACAATCCCCTGCATAATGCTCCGCATACTGCACAGATGGTTACCGCCAACGAATGGTCACACGCTTATCCGCGATCGGTGGCGGCCTATCCCGTCGCTTCGCTGCGGGCCGCCAAGTACTGGCCCCCGGTACGTCGGATCGACGGCGCCTATGGTGATCGCAACCTGGTCTGCACCTGCCCACCGGTGGGATCCTTCGCCGCGGAGCCGGTCGACGAGCAGATTCTCGCCGGAGCCCGCTGAGGACGGGATGCCGGCGCGGCCGCCGTCGATTTTCTCCATCGCGGCGGCGGCCGATGCGAGGTCGAACGGTCTCGCTGGGTAGTCTGCCGCGACTTCTGAACCCTTCCCTTGCGGAAGGGTTCAGAAGTCGAACTCTTTCGTGACGTAAGGATTATCGGTCGAGCGGGGTCGAGCGGGAATGAAGTGGACTTGAAATTCCTGTTACTGGTCTTGACCGTGGATCATGTTCGCCCAATAGTGGTGTACTGACTGTCATAATGGGTCATTCGGCGATGACACTCCGGCAGGTCACCGCTTGAACAACAGGAGGTCGCGGCGGATGGATCCTYGGATGGAAAAGCAGCTGGCAAGGGCCCGGCGGGTGGCGGTCGACATCGGCCTCGGCCCGGCGCTGAAGCTGGTGCGTGACAACGTCGTTCCTACCGCCCGCCGCAATCGCAGCGACGACCGRCATCTGGCGCTGCTGCTGTCCTTCGTCCTCCGGGAGGACTCGAACTGTATCGACGTGGGCGCGCACAAGGGTGACGTTCTGCGGACCATCCTCCGGCACGCCCCGGGAGGCCGGCACGTCGCCTATGAGCCGTTGCCGCACATGGCCGCGGCGTTGACCACCGATTTCCCGGCGGTGGAGGTACGACAGGCCGCGCTCGCCGACCAGCCGGGGGTGYTGCCCTTCACCTACGTCCGCAGCAGGCCCGCCTACAGCGGGCTGCGTGATCGGGTGCCCGACAGTGAGGACGTCGAACGGATCGAGGTGGCCGTCGAGACGCTGGACGACGCGATGCCGGCCGACTACCGGCCAACCTTGATCRAGGTTGACGTCGAGGGGGCCGAGTACGGGGTGTTCAAGGGCGGCCAGAAGTTGATCGGCTCCAGCCGGCCGCATCTCGTCTTCGAGTTCGGTGCCGGTGCCCGGGACTACGGTACGACGGCCGACGAGATGTACACGCTCGTCGACAATGATCTCGGACTGCGCATCTTCGATCTGGACGGCGACGGTCCTTACACGTTGCCCATGTTCCGGACGACCTTCGCGTCGGGGGCGCACTTCAACTTCGTCGCCCACCCCTGACCCGCGTCGCGGAAACGTCCGCGACGGCGGTCGTCGGCCTGACTTGYCGATCATCGGCTCGTAGTGGTCCGGGCGAAGCTCGCCCTTCGTGACCGCGCCAGTCGAGATCCGTCCGGACGGGGYGAATCCCGCACAATGATCGGACAAATGATCGGACAATAGTGCCCATCGGGCTTCAAATGTTCCTGTACGAAGAGCAACCATTCGATACGGTTTCGGTAGGTCGCGGGGTCCGACCCGTCGAAACCAGACGGGTGGGCTCAGTGGCGCTGTAGGTGCCGTGAGCGGCAACGGAATGCCGCAAGGCACCACAGGCGTACGTGGCCGGTACGCGTACCACCCGTACGTCCACACTGAGAGGCTGCTCATGGCCCGGTYCCTCCGGGGCGGCTGTTCACCGCCAGCCGGTCCTGCACGGTCGACAGGTTCGATTCCCTCGGTCAACCCGACAACGAACGCCCATCAACGGCATCACGTTCAGCTGGACGACGCACCGGCCCGGACCTCCCGGTGGACCCCGGCACCGCTGCCACGTCCGCTGTCCCGCACGGATCCCGCGTCGCGAACCGAGGGGTGATGCCGGCTCCATCGTGGCGGCGCGCTTGGCGTAGCCACGTCTGGCTTGTCTATCTCTGTCTCGGTCTGATCGCCATCCTCGTCTACGGCCAGTTTCCCACGACCGGCGGCCCACGTGCCGTCCGGCTGGTCATCTACCTCTGCCTCAGCGCCTCGGCCGCGGGGGCCGTGTTCCTCGGCCTGCGACGCCAGGAGTTGGCCGACCGACGTCCCTGGCTGCTRATCGGAATCAGCCAGGTGATGTACGCCATAGGCGATGGTGCCTTCTACATCTTTCACTATGTGCTTGACATCACAGAGTATCCGGCCTTGCCGGATGTGTTATATCTGGGCCACTATCCGCTGTTCGTCGTCGGTCTCGTTCTGCTGACCCGGCGACGGACCCAGGAACGGGACATCGCCGGCCTGCTCGACGGATCGATGTTCCTGCTCGCGGCGGTTCTGTTGTCCTGGCTCTACCTGATCGCGCCGCAGGTGCGTGCGGACCATGATCTGTTCGTCGGCGTCACCTCGGTGGCCTATCCGGCGATGGATCTGGCGCTGCTGGGGGTGGCCATCCGTCTCGTGCTGGGRCACGGGAGCCGCCCACCCGCCTTCTTCCTGTTGGCGGGCAATCTGCTCGCCAACCTGACCGCCGACACCATCTACGTCGTGCAGCAGACGAACGGGACCTTCGAGGTCGGCAACTACCTCGACGCGATCTGGTTGACAGGCAACCTCGCCCTCGGCGCCGCCGGGTTGCATCCGACCATGGTCGACCTCACGCGGCCGGCGTCCCCGCGTGCGCAGGCGCGCAGCGGCCGGCGCCTGGTGGCACTGTCGAGTGCCGGGCTGGTGGCTCCGACCGTGCTGGCCGTGCAGGTGATCCGTGGTGATCTACGGGATCTGCTGGTCGCCGTGGCCGTAAGTGCGATCATGATGATTCTGATCATCGTTCGGATGGCGGGCCTGGAGGCCGACCAGCGGCGTCTGGCGATCACGGACGGGCTGACCGGCCTGCGTACCCGCCGCTATCTGGAGACCGAGATGAGGTTGGCGGCCGGTCGGGTACGACGCACCGGATCCGGAATGGGGCTGATCCTCGTTGACGTCGACCACTTCAAGTCGGTGAACGACCGATTCGGCCATCCGGCTGGTGATCAGGTGTTGACGGAGGTGGCTCGGCGACTGCTGGTCGTGACCCGTCCCGGTGACGTCGTCGCCCGTTACGGGGGTGAGGAGTTCGCGCTGCTCACGCTGAATGTCCGGGGAGACGCCCTCGCCGATATCGCCGAACGTCTGCGCCGCGGCGTCGGACGAGAACCCGTCCGGATCGTCCTGCCCGCGCCGCGAGTTCCGGATCCGCCGGCCCRCACGGGGGAGTCCGGGGCTGCGGGGTCTGCGGAGCCGACGAGGGCGCGCGGCCAGGCCCGGTCGGGTGCCGGTGTCCGGGGAGACACCGGCGAGGAGTCGCTGCTGATC
>NZ_MRUJ01000264.1:0-13638 GCF_002099325.1 Frankia sp. KB5
GCCGGGACGTCACGGCCTGACAGCACGAATCTGCCAAAGGCAGACGAATGGCGGACTGATGGCGGACGGATCGCCTATCATCACCGCTGATGGCGCCCGGCCGACGACGGGGAATGGYGGTTCGCATGGTGCCTTCCGATCGGAACCGCGGCGACGTCGTCAAGCGGATCGGACGTTGACCCCGCTCAACCGGCTGGTTCGCGAACTCGGTGGCGTCGACGCCTACGCCGTGCTCGGGGTAGCGCGCACCGCCGACCGGGCGGAGATCCGCCGGGCGTACCGGGCCCGCGTCCGGGCTCATCACCCCGACAATCCCGCCAGCCGGGACGCACAGTCCATGCGCACGATGCAGCTCCTCACCGTGTCCCACGAAATCCTCGACAGGTGGCGGGACGAGTACGACGCCCGCCTCACCGGGTCGCCCTCGTCCCCGACACCGGACGCGGGCGGCCCGGGATCGACGAACCACACCGGCCGGACGAATACCGGCGCCCGCACGAACGCCGGTTGCCGGACGGACACCGGTGCCCGCTGGGATCCCTGGACCGCGGCCGACACCGGCCCGCGGTCGGGCTCACGCATCAGCGACCCGTCATCCCGCACCACCGGCACCACCGGCACCACCGGCACCACCCAGCGTCGCCCGAGGACCGATCGGCCCCGCAGCCGCTGGGAGGAGGAGTTCCGCCCGCCTCCGACCGAACCATTGCGGTGGAACACGCACAACGTGCGGTGGCCTGGGCCAGGGGACACCGGCGGTCACTACTACTCGAGCGGACATCACTACTCGACCGGCTACCCACGGAATCGACACAACGACACCGGCCCCCATCCGGGCTGGCCCGGAACACAGGCCCACCGACCCGCCGAACCCCACCAGACGCTCCGGCGGCACGCGCAGACACCACGGCACGCGCAGACACCACGGCACGCGCGGACGCGGCAGCGGCCGGGGACCGAGGCGACGCCAAAGGTCGGCAATTACCTGGCTCTCGCGATCCTGACGACATTCCTGTGCGCACCGCTCGGCGTGATGGGGATCATCAACTCCTCGCGCGCGTCGAATCGACTCCTTGCCCACGACGTCGCCGGGGCGCGCCGGGCATCGCGTCGCAGCCTGGCCTGGTGCCTGGCCGGACTCGTGTTCGGCCTCCTCTTCCTCGCGTCTCTCTCGGTGATGGCGGGGCTCTGCGGCGGGAGCTCCATCGGCTGACGAGCCGACAAGCGAGCCAAGCCGACGGCCGTTACGACGAGAGCCTGACTCTCGGTCAGGCCACGCTCCTTCAGGTGCGAGCGGGTGGGAGCGTCGAATACGACGTGCTGGAATCGGTCTCGAAGCCGCCGGCCAAGCCGATGACGAGGATGACCAGGAACACCACGATGATCGAGATGGCCGAGATGATGCACCACATCCTGGCCTTCTTGGAGGCGTCCAGCGCGCCGTTGATGTCGCCGATCTGCTGGCGGCTCTGCACCTTGGTGGCATAGACGATTGCCACCACACCGGCGGGCAGACAGCACAGCAGGGTGACCACGATCGACTGCCACAGGTAGGTCGGGATCGGCTGGTTGTAGGGCGGAGGTGGGCCGAACCCACCCGGGCYGCCGTATCCCAGCGGGGCACCGTAGCCCTGCGGCGCGCCGTACCCACCGGGCGGGGGTCCATAGCCGGGCGGTGGAGGGCCGTAGCCGCYCTGGTCATAACCGCCCTGGCCACCGTAACCACCCTGGCCGTAACCGCCCTGGTCATAACCGCCCTGGCCACCGTAACCACCCTGGCCGTAGCCGCCCTGGTCATAACCCCCTTGACCGTGACCGCCGGCGGGAGGGTACTCGGGTGGCTGGGACATTGGGTGCTCTCCTGTTGTCGTCGTGGCGGGCGAGCCGGTGAACGGCCCCGCCACCGCGCCTGGCCGCATAACCCCCGGGGCGCTCGACCAGGCACCGCGGACACTCCACCGGCGCGTGATCCCCGACCCGTGCGCGGAATCCGTGACGCGAGGTGGGTTGACCACCAGGCACATCCCAGGCTCCGCGCGCGCACATTGTGGCACAGCCAGCGTGTCGACCAACCGGCGTGCCGACCAACCGGGCTCCACGCCACCCGAGAGCCTCACCGCCCGAAACCCCCGAGTTCCGACAAGTCGGCCTAGCACGTCGGTGTAGTGTCTCGTCCGAACTATCTAGACACGGCAGCCGGCGTCGAGGGGGCGACCGGAGGCCGGTCCGGTCCGTCTCAGGCTGCTGTGCGACATGGAGGTCATCCGCTTCGATGCCGAAGCCGGGACCCGGGGGGTCCTGACGACACTGCCACGCACGGAGGGATACCCGCGGTGAAGCACCGAGCGGAGGGCAATCCCAGCCCGCCGAGAGTCCGATCCGGTTCCCGGCGCGGGCGCCGCCGTCCGCGTCACCCTGCCTGGATCGCGTCGCTAGGCGTGATGGCTCTGGTCGCCGCCRTAGTCGGGTGGACCCTCGTCCCCGAACGCGACACCGGGGGCGAGGGCTCGGCGACAGTCGAGGCCACCGCCATCCAGCACGGGAAGCCCCGACACGGCGATGACCTCCGGGTGCAACCCAGCCTCTCGGCGGGCAGCGCCTCGGCGGGCAGCGCCTCGGCGGGCACGACCGGCGGAAACTCCCGCGCGACCGTCGGCTCGCCGTCGCCCGCCCCGGTGCCCGCGGGCACCCCGGCCGGTACGGCCCCACGGACCACCGCCAGGCCGACGACCCCCGGCGCCGCGGCCCGGGTCACGAAGCCTGCGGTACAAGTGCCCGTTATCCCCGTCGGTGGTGGGGGCGGTTCGGTGCCCGGCGGCATGAGCGGCGTCGCCGCGGGGACGATGACGCAGGTGCGGGCCTGGGAGAGCTTCCGCGGCTCGCCGGTCAACGTCGTGYTCACCTTCACCGACAGGTCGAGCTGGCAGACCATGACGAACCCGTGGCTCGGCTCGGGCCCGGAGAAGTTCTCGACCTTCGCCGGCACCTGGGTCATCTCGCAGTCCTTCTACCCCACGGGCGGTGGGGACATGAACTCCTGCGCGAGCGGCGCCTACAACGGCCACTGGGCGGACTTCGGCCGGTGGCTGGTGGCGAAGGGCCGCCCGGCGAGCGTCATCCGGCTCGCCTGGGAGTTCAACGGCGACTGGTTCCCGTGGTCGGTCTCCAAGACCAACCCCACCACCTGGGTGAACTGCTTCCGCCAGGTTGTCAGCGCGATCCGCTCGACGGATCCGCAGGCCCGCATCGACTGGGCGCTGAATGCGCACAGCAGCGGAGCCTGGGCCGTCTACCCCGGTGACCAGTACGTCGACATCATCGGCATCGACAGCTACGACCAATGGCCGGCGAGCACGGACGACGCTGCCTTCGCCAGTCAGTGTCACGCCGAAGCCGGGCTCTGCTCGACGATCGCGTTCGCCCGCCAGCACGGCAAGCAGTTCTCGGTCCCAGAATGGGGACTCGTCGGGAAGAGTGATACCGGGGCGGGCCGCGCCGGCCAGGCCGGCGGCGACAACCCGGTGTACATCCGCAACATGTACCAGACGTTCGCCGCGAACCGCGACATCCTCGCCTACGAGACGTACTTCAGCGATTCGTCACCCGGGAACGTGCACTCCTCCCTGGTGAACCCGACAGAGCATCCCGCTGGCGCGGCCACCTACGCCTCGCTCTGGTAGCGCCTTGCTCTGGTAACGCCCCGCCCCGATAGCGGCACGGCTCCGACCGGATCGCAGCCGCCGGGAGCTAGGGACCGGTGGGAGCCGCGCGGAACCGCTCGATGTCGGCGTCGGAACCGCGCAGCTCGACCCGGGCGACCTGGCCCCGCCCGAACGCGTACAGCACGATCTCCTCAGGTGGCCCGACGATCTCCACCACCGGCTCGCCGCCGTGCAAGGCGCGCCGGCCAGGAGCGTCCGTACGCTCCGCCACGACACCCAGGCCGGCTCGCCGGAACCCGGCGAACCCGATCAGCAGCAGAGCGGTCCACATCGCGTCACGGCTTCTGGTGTCAAGCTCGCGAGGCTCCCAGCCAGGGGCGGCGCGGCGGATGTCCTCGGCGTGCACGAAGAACTCGACCAGGTTCATGGCATCGTCGATCAGGCCGATGCGGGTCGGCTGCCACCACGGCGGCCCGGCACGGAACGTCTCGACCAACTCGGGAAAGGTGTGGGCCCGCATGGTGGCCCGCTCGGCCCGCTCCGTGATGCCGTGCAGCCGACCGACGATGAGCCCGGGAGCGGCCCACGGCACCCGCTCGCGGGTGACCAGGTGCGCCACCAGATCATGGTTCGTCCATCCGGCGCAGAGGGTGGACGCCGCCGGGCCACGCTCGGCCAGCAGGTCCGCGAGCTCCCGCCGCTGCGCACGGGCCCCTGGCCGGGTGAGAACCRCTCCTGACCCCATCATGTGCGGCACTCTAGGCGATGAGGCGACTCACGGCGGGTCTCTGGCCGTTAGAAGTCTCCGGTTAGGGAAAGTGAACCGGAAGGTGGTTCCGTCCTTCACCGCGCCGTCCAGCCAGATCCGGCCGCCGTGGAACTCGACGATCTTGCGACACAACGCCAGCCCGATGCCCGTGCCCTCGTAGACATCCCGGCCGTGCAGCCGCTGGAAGATCACGAAAATCTTCTCGGCGTACTCCGGATCGATTCCGATCCCGTTGTCGGCGCAGTACAGCTCCCACTCGTCCGCCCGGTCGACGACACCGACATGCACGGCGGGAACCGTCTCGGCCCGGAACTTCAGCGCGTTCCCGATCAGGTTCGCGAACAGCTGGGTGAGCAGGACGGGGTCCCCGCGCACGACCGGCAGATCATCCGCGGTGACCTCGGCCCGGGCGCTCTCGATCGCGATGGACAGCGCTCCCACCGCCCGGTCGAAGATCTCCCCCAGGGACACATCGACGAAACCGTCAGTAGTCCGCCCCACCCGGGAGAAGGCCAGCAGATCGTTGATGAGCTGCTGCATCCGCTTCGCGCCGTCCACCGCGAAAGCGATGTACTGGCTGCCCCGCTCGTCGAGCCTGTCACCGTAGCGTCGCTCCAGGAGCTGGCAGAAACTCGCCACCTTCCGCAGCGGCTCCTGCAGGTCGTGCGAGGCGACATAGGCGAACTGTTCCAGGTCACGATTGGAGCGCCGCAGCGCCTCGGCCTGCGCCTCCACCGCGGACCGCGCCGCCCGCGCGACCCCGAGCTCCCCGATCAGCTGGCGTCGCATCGACTCCACGTCGGCGGCGAGCGAGGCGATGTCCGGGGGACCGGTCGGCTCGACCACGTGATCGAGATGTCCGGAGGCGACGGTTCGCGCATCGTCGCTCACCCGCTCGAGCGGGCGGGTGACCCAGGACCGTAGCGCCCGCGCGATGACCGCCAGGAGTACGGCCATGACGGCCGCGCCGGTCACCAGCGCGAAGATCAGGAAACGGAGCGCCGCCGTGACGTGCTGGCGGGCCCGGACTTCCCTGGCCCGCAGGTCCGCCTCGAGGTCCCCGGCCGCGGCGCGGACCGCCTCGAAGCGGGTCTTGCCGAACTCCGGTGACAACAGGCGGGCCGCCGCGGGACCGCCCACCCGCACCGCGTTGATGGCCGGATCGGCGTAGTCGCCGTGCCAGGCCCGGATCCGGTCCTCCAGCACGGCGAGCCTCGCCAGCAGGTCGGGGCGCTCCACGAGCCGTCGGTGCAGGTCCGCGAGCAGCGTGCGCTCGGCCCTGCGCCCTTCGTTGTAGGGCTCCAGGAAGTCCTCGCTGCCCTGAAGCAGGTAGCCCCGCATCCCGGTCTCCTGGTCGACCAGGCTGGAGACCAGTTCGGTGGAGCTCAGCAGAGCCGGGGCGAGGACGTCGCTGCGCGTGTGGAGGGCGTCATCAAGCCGGACCAACGACGAGACGACGAGACCAGCGACGATCATCAGCACCATCGCCGCCACCGCGTAGGTCACCTCGAGTCGACGGCGCAGGCGCCAGACGGACCCGACCCGGCCGCGCTCCACCGCTCCGCTCGGCCCCGCGTCGCCCGCTCCCCCGTCGGTGACGTTCGGGTGGGTGACGTTCGGGTGGGTGCGCTCCGGCATCAGCCGGCACCCCAGATCAGCAGCAGGAGCGCGACGTCGTCGGTCAGCGGGCCGCCATTGCGCGCCTCCACCCGGTCGATCAGGTTGTCGAGCAGCCCGTCGGGGTCGTCGGCGGGCCAGAGTTTGGCGATCTCGGGCAGCACGCCCTCCCAGCCCAGCGGTTCCCCGCCCGGTCCCTCCCGCCCCTCCAGCAGGCCGTCCGTGGCGAGCAGGAGCGCCCAGTGCGGCCCGAGCTCGATCCGCACCTCCTCGGAGAGGTCGTCGTCGACGATGCCAAGAGCCGGACCGACGACGTCGCCCGGCAGCGCCGACAGCCGCGGATGCAACAGCGCCGGCGGCGGATGACCGGCCAGCCGCATCCGCGCCGAGGTCCGGTCGGGAGCGATCGCGAGGGTGCACACCGTCGCGAAGATCTCATCCTGTTCCCGCTCGCTCACCAGCACGCGTTGGAGATACCCGAGCCGGTCGGGTTCCGGAACACCGGCGAGGACCAACGTGCGCCACGCGATCCGCAGGCTCACCCCGAGCGCCGCCTCGTCCGGGCCGTGCCCGCAGACGTCGCCGAGCAGGACGTGGAGCGTGCCGTCCGCGGTGGACACCATGTCGTAGAAGTCCCCGCCGAGCAGGGACTGCTGCCGGCCGGGGCGGTACCGGGCGTCGTGATGCAACCGGCCGTCGTCGATGAGTGGCCGGGGTAACAGGCCGCGTTCGAGGCGGGCCCGCTCGTCCGCCAGCAGCTCCGACTCCCGCAGCGCCTGCGCGGCGGTGTCGGCCCGCTTGCGCTCAATCGCGTACCGGACGGCCCGGACCAGGTCCCGCCCGTCGACCTGACCCTTGACGAGATAGTCCTGCGCGCCCGCGGCGACCGCCTGCGCCCCCCGGTACTCGTCAACCAGACCGGTGAGCACCACGACCGGCGCTCCCGCCTCGACCGTGAGCAACCGGCGTAGCGCCGACAGGCCCTCGCTGTCCGGCAGCCCGAGATCCAGCAGCACGCACGCGACGTGCTCGCTGCGACGGGCGGCTTCGGCCACCGTGCGCACCCGGGTCAGCTCGACCGGAGCGGAGACCTCGTCGAGGAGCTCGGACACCAGATAGGCGTCGGCATCATCATCCTCGACCAACAGCACCGGCCAGATCACTTTTACGGGATCAGCGTTCGGCGCCCGCATCGCGGTGCCCTCGGTTCCTGACACATCTCCTCGGCATTGCACGACACGAGGCCATACCGGCCCAACCCGGACTCGAAGCATGGCACGACCACGGCGCCCGTGCGCATCGGAACGCCGAACCGGAGTGGACCGCGGCCAGGAAGACCGTCAGGAAGACAGAGCGCGACGGGCTCCGGAAGACCGGGCTCAGGAAGACATGGTGGGCCTACGGAAACGACGGCAGTCGCAAGGACGGATCAATGAGCGGCGATGTGGCCACCAGTGACGTTGTGGCTACCAGCGGTGGTGTCGCCCTGCGCGCCTTCCTTCCCTGACGGGGTCTCACCCGCAGCCGGCGCCGTGGGACGGCCCAGCAGGTACCAGCCCCACAGCCCGGCGGGCACCGGGGCCCGCCTCGGCGCGCCGGGCACCTCCCGGGCGTCCATCACGTCGAGCAGGTGATCCCAGTAGCCCGTCAGGCGGGCCGCCAGGCTTCCACCGAACAGCCTGCTGTGCAGAAGGTGCGGATGCGGTCGGGTCGGAGCGTGGCGCATCGCGTCGGAGAAGCGGTCGAGGAGATCCCGGCGCTCGTCGTCGGACAGCTCGGCCATCAGCTCACGCAGAAGTTCGTCCTCCAGCGTCGCATGTTCGACCATCAACGCGGCCAGATCCCGGCRCAGGTTCGCGACCGGCTCCGCGGGCCGGTTGAGGTCCCCCTGGACGTACTGTTCAATGCCGCGCATCACCGAGGAGCAGCGCCGCKCCAAGCGGCCCAGGTCCGCCACCCGCGCCCGGCCGCCCACGACCCGGCGGGCCATCTCCGGGTAGACCACCGACTCCATCGCGCTCAGGTGCGCGGAGACGGCGGCCACGGCCGCGTCGCTGGCGCGCAGCGCCTGCCGCGGGTCGGTCGACGGACCATCCACGTCACCGTGGGCACCGACGTCGCGCGAGAGCTCGATCAGACGGACGGCATCCTGATGCGCGGCCTCCACCAAGGTCACCAACGTCTCGGCCATGACCACCTCGCAGCCCATGGGCGGATACCCAGCGGAGAGCTACCGGGATCCAAAGCTACGCCTATCCGACCCGGTCCGCATCTCGGCAGCCACCACGCAGCCGTAACCCGGTACCCACAAAGGGTGCCAGTCGCCTCGCTCGGCACCTACACTCTCAGGCTTGGTCCCCCTGGTGTCCGGCCGTGGCCGCGCCGAACGGCACCGTCACCGGGCGAGGAACTCGTCGAGATCGGCGAGGAACCTCGTCTCGTCCTCGACCACCAGGCCGCCGACATCGGCGTGGCCGGGCGGACCCGGCTGCGCGAGCACAATCGAACCGGCGCCGTGCCGGATGGTGAGCCGCCGCCCGAGCATCGCGGCCAGTCGCATGGAAGCCGACCCGCAGGCCTCGTCCTCGGTGACGCCGTGCCTGCTGGCGAAGGCCCGGGCCCGCACGACCCCGCCCGGCTCATCCTCCCACGCCCAGAGCTGGGTCAGGTCCTCGGCGGGTGGACGGGGCAGGTCGAGCGCGTCGACCTGGCCCGGGTCCGCGAGCATCTCATGCCACCAGCAGGGCACGGCGGCCAGGGCGCCGCGGACCCAGACCCGGCCCTGCTCCTGCCAGCTGACCGCCTCGCCGCCGGCCGGGCGGAGGATCTCCGGATGGCCACCGAGCAGCCGACCCAACAGCCAGGCCGACCCCACCAAGGCGTGCCCCGCCATGGGCAGCTCCCCGGTGGGCGTAAAGGTGGCCAGCTCCGCCAACTCCGGGTCGTCGACGAAGACCGTGGCGGGGCAGCCCAGTCGGCGCGCGACGACGGACCGCTCCCGCGCGTCGGGCAGCAGCTTCGCGGCATCCAGCACCACGGCGAGCAGGCTGCCGCCGGCGCCCGTCTCGTCGGCGAACACCCGAAGCGTGCGTACCTCGATCCCGATCACTCGATCCTCCCTGTGACGTATCCCATGCGCCGGACGTGTATCTCACCCTTCGTGMCACACCACGCCGGCACAGTTGCCAGGCATCCGCGTCCACGGTGAAGCCCGGATCGCCTCCGGACGGCCGGCACCGACTTGTCACCATGAAGGTTCACCAGCGGGGAAGGGCGTGGGAGATGCCGACAGGTGGACCTGGACATGGATCGGCGGCAGGGAAGAAGGCAGTGATGCGGGACGACGCGGTGCCGGGCGAAAGGGTACGCGACGAGACGGTACGCGAGACCCGGGGACGCGACGTTGATGGCGCGCGCCCGGACGGCGGCGACCACGGCAGCCAGCATCCCGTTCGGGAGGTGCTGGGGGACGCCCTGGAGCAGGCGTCGGCCAACGCCCATAAGCTCGCCGGCGCGCTGACCCGTCCGGTCTCCCTGGTCCGGGTGGGTCGCAAACGACGCGGGGCGCCCCGCTCCGAGCTACCGCGGACACCGGACGGGCGCGTCATGGCCTGCGGCGTGTACAGCCATGGCCGGCGGGTCACCATGGACATCGACCAGGCCGACGCGCTGCGGTTGGCGCGGTCCGAACGCAACGGGTTCGCCTGGCTCGGCCTGTTCGAGCCGAGCTACGAGCAGCTCACCGCGATCGCCGAGGAGTACAGGCTGGACAAGCTCGCGGTGGAGGACGCGGTCACCGGCCACCAGCGCCCCAAGCTCGAGCAATACGAGAACCACCTGTTCATGGTGCTCAAGACGACCAGTTACGTGGAGCACACCCAGGTAACGGGCACCTCCGAGGTAGTCACCACCGGCGAAATCATGATCTTCCTCGGCGAGGACTTCGTCGTGACCGTGCGGCACGGCAGGCACGGGGAGATGACGAAGCTGCGCGGCCGGCTGGAGGCCAACCCGGAGATGCTCCGGCACGGCCCGACGGCCGTGCTGCACGCCATCTGCGACAGCATTGTGGACGACTACGTCCGCACCGTGGAAAGCATCCAGGCCGACGTCGACCAGATCGAGACGGGCGTCTTCCACCGGGATCAGAAGCCGTCGACGGAAAGCGCCTACCAGATGAAACGCGAGCTTCTGGAGCTCAAGCACGCGGTGCTGCCGCTCGCGGGCCCGTTGCGTACCCTCACCATGGACGCCCCCACGATGGTCGACGTGGCGATGCGCCGTTACTTCCGGGACGTCGCCGACCACCTCGAGCAGGTCAGCGAGCGAATAGCTCACTTCGACGAGCTGCTTTCCTCCGTGCTCCAGGCGACGCTGACGCAGGTGAYGATCGCGCAGAACGAGGACATGCGACGGATCAGTGCCTGGGTGGCGATCGGCGCCGTCCCGACCGCCGTCGCCGGGATCTACGGCATGAACTTCGACCACATGCCGGAGCTTCGTCAGACGTGGGGCTACCCGGCCGTCCTGGCCGTCATTACGACGATCTGTCTGTTTCTCTACCGTGCGTTCAAGCGCAACGGCTGGCTCTGACACCGACCTGCATGCTATGCGCGCATAGACCACGACAATGACGGCAGATCCATAGTCCCTTTTTACTATAAGTTGGCTGACGCGACGTATCCGTACGATGGGTTACCCCTGGCCCGCCACGTCGGTTACCGTTACCAACCGTGTCGGAGCAACCGGGTCTCGCGCCAGCCGCTCGGCGCGGTCCCCGCCGACCCCCCACCCCTCGGGGGACTCCATGACCTCGCCTGACCCCAAGAGTCGTAAAACGGCCATCCTGCCCGATCGGGGCGATCTCATCGCGGAGCTCGCCGGCCGGCTGGAGGCCCTCGACGCGCTCCTCAACCGGCTGGAGGATGCCGAGCGGCAGGCCGCCGACGCCAGCGAGCATCTCATCCGGACCCGCCGGTGGCAGGAGGACACGGTCCGGACCATCCAGGAGGAGCGGGCTCGGATGCGCCAGCGCCAGCACGCCCTCGACGAGCTCGCCGACCACGCCCGCGCCGCGGTCGAGGCGCTGGCGCACCACCGCTCGCTGCCCCGTGAGGTCCACGAGCTCGCGGTCGAGCTCCAAGTGCTCGATGCGGCGGGATTCCTCACCCGCCGCGGCTCCCGGTCCCGCTGAGGGGGGTGCACACCCGGCCTCACCCGTCGACTACTTTAAGTAGTCAAAATCGCCCACGGGCCGCGGGAGGGCTACCCGCCCGCCCGCCTCTCACCCGGACCGGCCGCCGCCGCGGACCCCACACGCAACGAAAAACCAGCAGGACAAACGGGGCGCGAAGGGCCTTAGGGCCGCCCGGTCAGCCCGGCCGACCGCGCGGGCCGCCGACGCCGCGCGACGGGAACTTCAACGCGCACTCGCTGTAGTTGGGAAGGACTAGTGTTTACCCACCCCATCCAAGTGGACTAGTCTCACGCCGACGTCACGACAACACCGGGCCGAACGCCGAGTCCTGCCCCCGGCCCCGGTGTCCCCTCCGAGTCGTCATCAGGGGCAGGAGCGGGGGACCCACCTCCACCGGCCGGCGCCGATCCGCGGTGTCGACCTAGGGGTGAAGCTCGACGCGTGAAGGTCACGCGAGAGCCGGGCAGCCCAGCCCGAACCCGACAGCTCACTTCGCAGGCGCACGGGAAGGAATACACCGTTGTCCGCGCAAAGCGTGCAGCTCGACGAAGAAACGCGAGGCGCCGGTCGCGGCCGTCACCGCGCACCCTCCGCGCCCCCGGCCGCCCGCAGCCGGGCCCGGGCCCGCGCCTTCGCCGCCGTGACCACCGGGACCGTCGCGGTCTCCGGAGTGGCTCTCGCCGGCTGCGCCACCGACATCAACGCCGACGCCGCGAAGGACGAGCAGCCGAACACCGCTCCGATCACCCTCGCCGCGCAGATCGGCTCCCAGGCCGCCCTGGGGGGCAGCATCGCCGCCGCGGCGGTCAGCACCCACGGCTCCACCTCCCTGCTCGGCTCGACGGGCGGTGTCGACGCCCCGCCCCTGGCCGGCAAGGTTCAGGTCGGTCTCCGGGTGACCAACCCCGACGTGAGCGTCAGCGCGGACCAGCCGATCGACATCGGCTTCTCGCTCTACAACGAGCAGACCCACGAACCGCTGGCGAACCAGCTGGTCAAGGTGCAGGTGAAGCTCCCCACCGGGTGGGCCACCTTCAAGCACCTTTACACCAACGCCCAGGGCTACGCCTCCTACACGGCCCGGGTGCTCACCACCACGAATGTCACCGCGGTCTTCGACGGCACGGACGCCCTGCAGTCCGCCCGCTCGGCGAACGACGCCACCCTGCGCGTACGGCCGGCGCCCACCCCCCGGCTCGTCCGCAACGCCGCCTGGTCGGATCTCCTCACGACAGGGGACGCCGCGGACCAGGCGTCGGTTCCGGTCCCGTCGAGCTCCCTCGGGGAGAAGGCCGTCTACCTGGCCTCCCTGCAGGCCGGCAAGCCCTACGTCTACGGTGCGGAGGGCCCGAGCTCGTTCGACTGCTCCGGCCTCATCCAGTACATCTTCAAGCAGCTCGGCAGGAGCGTGCCGCGGACGACCGACGCCCAGTTCGCCGCCGCCACCCGGGTGTCGCAGTACAACAAACAGCCCGGCGACCTGATCTTCTTCGGGACACCCRGGAACATTTACCACGTCGGCATCTACGCGGGCGACGGCATGATGTGGGCGGCGCCGCACACCGGCGACGTCGTGTCGCTCAAGAAGATCTATACCACCTCCTACTACGTCGGTCGGATCCTCTAGCGGCCGGTCGGAGCCGGCGCACCGCCCTCATGCCGACGCAACGGCTCACCCGGCTCCGGTGGATCGCCTTCGCGGCTGGGGCGCGGACCACACGAGCCCTGCCAGTCCACGAGCGGCCGGCTACCGAGCCCCTCTCCAGGCGCCGACCCGAAGCCGTGGAAGCCGGACCCGGGACTCCCACCCACCGGCGAAGCCGCGGACAGACCAGCAAGCGGGCCCTGTCACCGCCCGACAACCCGCCTATGTGGTTCCTTTCCAGCTCTCCGGACGGGCCCTCCTTCCGGTGGGACGGACGTCAGATCTCCCCCCCATCTGACGTCCGTCCGGCCGGAAGGCCCCCGATTCCGCCGGCCTTCCCTCGGATTCCCCCCCCATCCGCACGGGAAGGCCGGCGGGCCTCGGGCCCCGGCCGACCAGGTCCGCCGATGCCGCTACCCCCCTCCCGGCGGCATCGGCGGACTTCAGCCCTCGGTCTCTGCCCGGTGCGGAAACCGCCCGGCCCGCTCGCGGGCGCCGCGGTCAGGCCCCCAGCCGGTGACCAGACGAGAACTTCCACAGGGTCTCGCTGACCTTCCGGTCCCAGGAGGCCTCCGGGGCCCGGCCCTCCGGGACACGGTCCTGGCAGGTCGGCCCGGGCTCCGGGTCGAACTGCCCGACGACGCCGACCGCGGCGAACTCCGGCTTACCCGGGGCGCAGGCGGCGGTCAGGGCCAGCCGGGCACCCTCGCCGATCCCCCACACGTAGACCCGGTTCGGATCCACCTTG
>NZ_MRUJ01000265.1:0-13581 GCF_002099325.1 Frankia sp. KB5
GCCGCTCGGCACCCTGGCGGCTTGCCCTGCCCTCCCTCGCCGACCCGGCCGACCTGGCCACGCTCACCCCTGCCGGCGCCGCCGACCGTGCCCGCGCGCTGCGCCCCTCCCTGTCGGATGCCGATGCCCGCCGGCTCGGTGACGACGCCGGCCTGCTCCTCGGTGACCTGCTGCCCCGCGGGCTGCCGCTACGCGCATCCTGGGAGGACGTGCTCCTGGCGGTCATGGCTCCCCGGGCCGGGAAAACCACGGCGCTGGCGATCCCGATGGTGCTCGCCGCGCCGGGCCCGGTGCTGGCCACCGGGAACAAGGCCGACCTGTGGGCCGCCACCGCCGGACCGCGGGCCGGCGACGGCCGCCGGGTGTGGACGTTCGACCCGCAGGCCATCGCCCACGCCCCCCAGACCTGGTGGTGGGACCCGCTGGCCGCCGTGCGCGCCGTGGAGGACGCCGACCGGCTCGCCGGGCATTTCCTCCAGGAGATCCGCGGCGAGCGCACCGGCGGGGACTTCTGGCAGGCCGCCGCCGGGGATCTGCTCGCCGCCCTGTTCCTCGCCGCCGCCAGCAGCGGCGGCACCCTGCTCGACGTCTACGAGTGGCTCAACGACTCCGCCAGCCCCGTGCCCGGCGAGCTGCTCGCCGCCGGCGGCTACCCGGCGGTGGCCGCCGGGCTGCGCGGCCGCCAGGCCGGGGCACCGGAAACCCGTGAAGGTGTCTACGAAACCGCCCGCGCCGCCGCCCGCTGCCTGCGTAACGACCGCATCCTCGCCTGGGTCACCCCCGGCCACACCGACCGCCGCCTCGACGTGGCCGCGATCCCGGCCGGCCGCGACGTGCTGCACCTGCTGTCCAAGACCGACGAAGGTGCCRCCTCCCCGCTGGTCGCTGCGCTGACCGRCCAGATCGTCCGCGCGGCCGTCGTCGCCGCCGAACGTTCCGGTGGACGGCTCGACCCGCCACTGAGTCTCGTCCTCGACGAAGCCGCGAACATCTGCAAGATCGCCGATCTGCCCGACCTGTACTCCCACCTCGGCAGCCGCGGCATCGTCCCCCTGACGATCCTGCAGTCCTACCGCCAGGGCGTGCGCGTGTGGGGCGAGGCCGGCATGGACGCCCTGTGGTCGGCGGCCACCATCAAAATCATCGGCGCGGGCATCGACGACCCGCGCCTCGCCGAGGACCTCTCCCGCCTCGTCGGCGACCACGACGTCGACACCACCTCGATCAGCTACTCCGCGCAGGGTGCCTCCAGCACGGTCAGCAGCCGCCGCCAGCGCATCCTGGAGGCCGCCGACATCCGCGCCATCCCCAAAGGCCGCGCGCTGCTGCTCGCCACCGGCTCCCGCATCGCCGCGATCGCCCTGCGCCCCTGGTACACCGGCCCCCGCGCCACCGAGATCACCGCCGCCATCCGTACCGCCGAAGCCACCCTGACCGCCCGCGCCACCGGCGCCCACCCCGCCGGCGAGGAGGAGACCGATGACAGCCCCCTCACCCACCTCTGACCTGCAGGTGACACTCGACGCGCTCACCGCCCGCCTGGCCCGCCTGGAAACCGCCATCGACGACCACGACGCCGCTTTCAGCGACCTCACCAGCACCCCGACCGCCCCGGCGGGCAGCGCCGACAGCCGCGGACAGGAACAGCAGGAACAGGCCGACCCGCTCTACCCGGACGTGGTCGCGTTCGTCGAACAGTTCTTCGCCCCCGCCTTCGCCCGGCCACTCGGCGGGGAGTTCCGCTGGTGCCCCCACTGGTGGGACCACACCGAAGCCGGCCTCATCCTCGAGGCCTGCTGGCGCACCTTCGAACACTTCCGACTCAACCCGCAGACCGGCATCTCCGACTGGCTGACCCACCACCTCTACCCCCACCTGCACCGGCTGATGAGCCCCACCGGCCCGTTCGCCCGCTGCAACCCCGACCGCGCCACCCACCCCCATGAACCCGACCAGTCCCTGCGTACCGTCCCCCCATCCGCCGGCTGGCCCGCCGGCGCCCCGGAGGTCAACGACCCCTACGGCCACGACGGCGATGCCGGCGCCTATCTGAAATAAGGGCGTGGAGAATCCTGTCTCACTGACCGGCGGGAGAGGAGAAAGACAGCATGGAGAACACCGAAGAGTCCGTCGTGGGTGGCCTTACAGCCTTCGAATGGCATGACGCCACTGCGGCGTCCTGTGAGACTGCGGTCGAGGAGATCAACCAGGTTGTGGGGGGCTACGCCTCGCTGGTGTCGGCTGCGGCCGACGACCCGGGAGGTTCCAGCCCCACAGACGTCGCGGGGTGGCGGCAGCAGATGAAGGCATTTGCCGACCTCCGGCGGGAGCTGCGCCCCGACGACCCGCAGGCCGTCACCGAGGCGCGGCGTGCCTCCGCCGCGGCACTGCGCTACCTGGAGTCGATGCGTGGCCAGTGATGTTGACCGGGAGCGCTACCGGCTGTCCGAGGCCCGCAACGACCAGATCTTCCATGATCTGATCGTTCCAACGGAGTATGCCGGACGGCCGAGGCAGGCCGCGCCGGTCGTGGTGTTCCTCGCAGCACAGACGGGTGCCGGTAAGACCGCCACGGCGCTCATGGTGGCTCAGGCGCTCGACCGGCGCGGCGGAGCCATCCACATCGACCTGGATGTTCTCAAGCCGTATCACCCGATGTACCCGTCGCTCATGGCAGCGGACGACACCACAGCCGGCGCCTACACCAGCATCGACGGACGCCGGTGGATGCAGAAGGCCCAGGAATGGRCTATCGACCACCGCATCGACGTGCTCATGGAGTCGGCGATGCGACTTCCGGACGAGTTCGAACATCCGGCGCGGCGTTTCGCCGCGGCCGGCTACCGCGTCGAGGTGGCCTTTCTCGCCGTCCCCGCGGCGCTGAGCCGGCTGGGGGTGTTAGACCGGTACTGGACGCAGGTCGCCGCACACGGTTACGGCCGGCCGATCGATCMAACCATTCACGACGCCTGCTTCGAGGCGATTCTTCGTGAAGCAGACGCCATCGATCTCCGAACAGTTCCCGTGCACACCACCAGCGTGTTCCGTCGCGGAAACACGTCTCTGTACCTGAACAGTCGCGAGCCCGACGGGTTGTGGCGGCACCCTCCGCGGACGGCTGCAGCGATCCACACCGAACGAACCCGGACATGGACCCCCACCGAAACACGCCGCTTTGCGCAGGCCGCGCGCAGAGTACATGCGCTGGCACGGGCCACGGTCGAGAAAGAGATGGTGGAGGACGTGATCGACCTGGCCCGTCCGCTGCTGGCCGCCCCCTGGACGAACTCCCCTCTCCCAGCGACGGACCTCCTGCCCTGCCTGGCCGGTGRCACCCTGGCCGCCGGCTTCCCTCGACCCCTCCAATCGATAGCAACCGCGAGAGTGCGGCAGGAGAGCAACCAGCGGATGCAGCCCCCGTCTCCACCATCGCCCCACCAAGAGGGCCACCCCCGCCGGTAATGACAATGCCGTAATGATCAGCATTCTTGCCTGCCTCCTCGAGGACTCGCCGCAGCAGGAGACCCGTCACAGCCGTAGCCGCCTCGCGCGGTCCGGCTGGGGGTCAGCGGCGTGGACCGGCCGTGCGGGGTGGCGTGGGGCCGGCCTCTGGGGTGCGGGGTGGGCTGGCGGGGCCGGTGGGTGGGGTGGGGCGAAGCGGGCTGGCGGGGTAGGCGGCGCGGCGGGTCTGCCCGGCGGAGCCGCCGCGGCTCTGCCGGGTCTGGGAGGAGGTGGTGGGGCGGCGGGGCTGCGGGCTGCGCGAGGTCACACGATCCTGTCGGTGGGCGGCGTTGTGCGCTTTTTGCGCCCGCTGCTGGGCCCAGCGGGGGGCGGTGGTGGGGTCGGCCAGCCAGCCGAGGCGGGCGTGCAACGTCGCCGCGGCTGTCGCTGCGTCCCGCCGTTCCAGTCCGCCGGCCATGCCGCGGGCATGGCGGAGCACGTCGGCGGGATGCAGGGACAGGTCGCGGGCAAGTGTGGTGAGCCGGCGGGCGAACGCGTCGAACGCGTCCGCCTCGCGGATCRCGTCCCGTAGCGCGGGCCTGTCCGCGAACACCGCGCTGACGGCCTGTTTGGCGGCGGCCCGGTCCTCGGCAGGCAGGTCGGTGGTGCGGTGCTGCCGGGCGGCAGAGTCCCGCCGATCGGCGCCGCGGTCCCGCGCGGACCCGTCTCGGTCGGCGCTGTTGCCCGGACCGTCGCCGTGAGGGAAGCGGCGGGCATGGTGGTGGGAGGCCCAGGCGTCCTGCTGGTCGCGGAGCCGGGCGGTTTCCTGCTCGGTCTTTCCGGATTTGCGTTCGACGAGGATCTGCGCGGCGAACGTGACGGCGGTCAGCGCTCCGATCGATTTCTCGGCGGCGGCGCTGACGGCGTCGGTCAGTGGATCCGGGTAGCTGGGGGGTGCCTGGGTGGGCTGCGGGTCGGTCACGAAAGGGACTCCAGGTCAGCGGGCACGGGACTGGTCGGCGGCGGTGTCCACCGAGGCGGGCCGGGGCGGCAGGGACAGGGCGGCAAGGACAGGGCGGGTGGAGGACGGGTAGGCGGCGGCGAGCGCCGCCGCGGCCCGCGGCCCCCCGGCACCCGGCRGGGCAGCGGCGGCGCTGATCTCGGCGGCGGACCGGTTGCCGGTGCCGCTGTGCAGACGGGCCAGCGCCGCGCCGGACAGGTCCCCGACGGCGTCGAAGACCGCGCCGATGACATCACTGGCGTCCAGGCCGATACGCCCGGCGGTATAGGAGACGAGTCCGCCGACGAGCGCGGGATCCTCGGTGGCGATGATCGGTGCCACCGCCCGCAGGGCGGTGAACTGATGTTCGAGGAAGCGGCGGTGGTCGTCGTCGAGCCAGGCAAGGCGCTGGTCAATGACGGCGGCGGCCAGGGGCCGTAGCCGCGCCGGGTCGCTCAGCGCGGCGCGCAGCGCGTCCGGGCCGGCGGTAGCCAGCAGCCCGGCGGGGTCGGCCCCGGCGGGCAGGTCGGCGTGGTGCAGGCGGGTGTCGAGGTCGCGTAGCACCTGGTAGGCGCGGGCGGCGGCACGCAGCCCGGCGGGGTCGGGGTCGTGGGCGACGGTGATCCCGTCCCGGCCGGGGGTGGCGGAGCCCAGCACACGGGCGTGGTCGGCGGTGAACGCGGTGCCGCAGGCCGCCACCGCGGCCAGGGCCCGGCCGGTCTGGCGGGCGGCGACGGCCGCGAGCAGGTCGCGCTGCTCGGCCAGGCCGAACAGCAGCCGACTTTTGTCGAAGAGAACCGTAGTGGGGCTGTTGAGGTATTTCGGGGTCTGCCCGTCAAGCGCCCGGCCGATGAACCCGACGATCCGCCCGTCGGGGTCACGCAGGCCGAACAGCAGCCGGTGACGGAACCGGTCCACCAGGGTGCCGCGGCGGGTACGAGCGGCCAGGCCGGCGTCGAGCAGCTCCTGCTCGGTGAACCCGAGGGCGTGCAGTTGGTCGACGAGCCCGGTCCAGCCGGGCGGGGCGTAGCCGACCATCCACCGCGGATCAGACGCGACGTCGGCCAGGCCCCGCTCGGCGAGCATCCGTCCGGCCGGGCCGTCGGCGGCGCCGGTGAGGTGCAGGGTGTACCAGCGGGCGGCTGCGCGGATCGCGTCGTAGAGCCGGGCATGCTCGGCGCTGGCCTGTCGGGGTGGGGGCGGTAGCGACGAGTCCGCGTGGACGCGCAGCGTCCGCGCCCGGGTGGCAAGGCCCTCGGTCCGGGGAGTGTTAGCGCGCCGGCGTGCTTCGCGGAGTTGCTGGGCACCCGGGCGCGGGCCGGGAGCCAGAGCATGGCCCAGCCGGTCGGCGGCGCTCCACACCCGACGGGTGGCCTCACGGACGACGCCGGCCGGATCCGCTCCGGCGGCCCACTGCCGCGGATCGGGCAGGGCATCAGGGACGGGCAGGGGGACACCGGCGTGGGCGGCGACGAGGTAGGCGACGCTAAGCGCCTCGGCGCGGTCCCGCCCGACGCAGTCGACCTGCGGGCCAAGATCCGGGTGCAGCATCAGGTGGGCGGCGGCATGCGCGAGATCCTGCATGATCCCCAGATCCGCGAGGAACGTCGGGGGGTGGGTGACCGTGCGGTGGACGCGGTCCATCCGCACCTGGCCACGCTCGCCGGCGGCGAGGCTGTAGCCGCGGGCRTGGAACAGGCGGGTCAGCGGGTCGACGAGCAGGGCAGCGTCCCGCACCGGGTTTGCTCGCGTGCGGGCCTGCCCGGCCAGCGCCAGCCACCGGGCCCAGCCGTCGCGGCTGCCCGCCTGCGCGGCCGCGGCCGACAGGTGGGCAGCGACCTGCGGCTCGACCGGTCCCGGTCCGCTCACCACGGCCGGGAGCCAGCCGACGACTCCACCGCCGCTAGGCGGCGGTGCAGTGCCGCGACAGTGTCGGTCAGCGCCTCGTAGGCGGCGGTCAGATCCTCGATCTGCTGCTGCTGGGCGTCGAGCAGGGTCTGCTGGTCATCGAGACGCTGACGCAGAGCGGCATCGGTGTCAGGCATGGCGGGCGGCTCCTACCGGTGAGGGCGGGTGGGCGGCGTCGGATCAGCCAGGGTCGACCGGGCGTCCTGCGACGGTGCGGCCACCGTAGAAGCCCGCACCGCGGCGGTGCGGGGGCGCGGCGGGCTCAGGGCGGCGGTATGCTGGCGCAGCGCATCGCCGGCGGCCTGGGCGTCGCGGGCGGCGTCGAGGGCCTGCTGGGCGCGGCGCAGCCGGGCGATGGMCTCGGCAAGCTCGGCCAGGGCGAGCAGCAACTCGGCGGCATCGTTGCGTTGCCCGCCGATCCGCCCGAGCGCACGCAGCAGCCGCGCCTGCCCACGCAGCAGATCGGCAGTCCCATCGGCGTGGGGGGTACGGCCGTAGGGGGCAGCGCCGGCCTGCACCAGACGGCGGGCGGCGCCGTCGAGCACACCCGGCCCGCCTCCGCCGAACAGGTGGGCGGCGGCGCCGGCGAGGTCGCCGGCGGCATGCGCGGCCGGTTCCCCCGTCCCCGCGGCGGCCGGATCGGTGGCGGCGGTGTGGATATGGCCGGCAGCGACGCGGGCGGCGCGGGCCGCGTCGGCGACCGTCTGCCGGCGGGCGGCCGGATCGACGATCCGCCGCCCCTCCGCGACGTCGCCATCCGCGGGTGGGGTCCAGCGGCGGGCGAGTTTCGGCAGGGACAAGTCGGCGCCCAGCCTCGACCCGCCGTACCAGACTGGCTGCCCGTCGCCGGTCAGATCATCGGGCCACGCCACCGCGTAGCCGGTGATCTCACCAGGGTCCCGGTCACTGTGCCGCCAGCGGACCAGCAACCCGTCCCGCTCGAGCGCGGCGGCGAAACTGTCCCGGTCATGCGCGCTCACCGCGGCCGCGCGCACCGTGCGGGCCAGCCGGACCCGCACCGGCTCCTTCTGCCCACGCCGGGCAGCTTTCTCGCGTTCGGCGCGGGTCGTCTGGGGGCCGACGGTGCGGTTGGGTGGGCGGGTGCGGCGGAGGCCGTGGCGGATCTCTGCGTCCCGGCACACCTCCCCTACCCGGTGGTAGTCGGAGTCCGGATGAGCCCGTCGCCCGTCGCCACGGGCCAGTACGACGACGAGGTGGACGTGGTTGTCAGCGTGGCGCACCGCAGCCCACCGGCAGCCGTGTGGATCGTCGGCCGGGGCCAGACCCGTGCGCACGACCATGTCCGCGCACACCTGCCGCCACTCGGCGTCGGTKAGCGTCCGGTCCTCGGGTGCGGCGGAGATCGACAGATGCCACACGATCGCCTTCGGACGGATCTGCGGTGGGGTGAGTTTGATGAACTGGTTCATCCACCGGCCCAACGGGCCTATGTCGCGGCTTCCGTCAGGCAGGCGTGGTGGTTCGAGGAGTTCGTGGTCGTCGAAGGCGCCGACCAGATGTGGGTCCACGTGCTCCTCCGACTCGCGGAACAGGTAGTAGAGCAGGCCGTGGACCTCCTTCCCCCGCACCACCTTCCCGATCATGGAAGTTTCGCGGCGGTCCGGTCTGCGGCCCGCTCCACCCGTTCCGCGTGGGCGAGCACGATCCGCAGCACTTCCTCCAACCGGGCGGGAGGCTCACCGACGGTGTGGAAGCGGGCGACGAGCTGGTTGAGGTTTCCTCCCACGCGGCGTAGCTGAGCGGATGCCTCGGCCAGATGGACCAGGGCGTCCCRCCACGGCGTCTGGGTCGGCGGTCGCGTGTTGCGTGCCACGGTGAGGGCTGCCTCGGCGATGTAGCCGCTGAGGCTCATCTGGACGCGTCYGGCTGCCTCGCGCAACTCGGCGAGTTCGTCGTCCGCGAGCCGTATCCGGTACACCGCCCGGCCCTGTCCCGGGGGCCGGTAGCGGCGCGGCCGCGCAGACAGGCCGCTGCCGTCCCCACTCGTGCCGGTCACGGCCGCCCTGTCCGCGCCCGCCGGCGCGGACCCTCCATCCGTGGGACGGATGGATATCTTGCTGCCGCGATCTGAGGTGACAGGGCCCGGCGGCGGCTGCCAGCGTGGCCCGGTCCAAAGCGGCGGCTGGACGGGGCGGTCGCCGCGTTTTCACGGCAGGAGACGGTGAGGCGATGGCAACCCAGGCAACCCGAAAGGCCGCGGAACAGGCGGCGCTTGAGGCACTGGGCGGGCGGGTGGCCGCGATCGGCGACCTCGGTCTCGCGGCGGCCCGGCGCGCCGACGCCGCCGACGGGCCCGCGCGGGCAAAGGCCCGCACGGCCGAGCTGCTCGCCGCCGCCCGCGCCGAAGGACGCGCTCTGACCGACGCCGCCGTCGAGGAAATCGCGGCCGCGGACGACGACTACGCGGCCAGACGCGCCGCCGCGGTGGACGCCGGATGGACCGAGCAGGAGCTCGCCGCGCTGAACTACCCGCCGCTGTCCCGGCGCCGACGTACCTCGCCGTCCACCCCTACGGCGGCGCCGACAGGCCGCCCCACCAGCGCGGACAGCCGCCTGCCCACGCAGGACATCCCTGCGACGGACAGTGCGGAAACCTCGGCCTGATCGTGACGTCACGCAGCCAGAGAAGTGCATGATCTCCCCTCGGACCTGCTGTTTCCCCCATAATGCTCCGCCATGTGAGCATGTCACCCGTTAGCGTCACGGACAACGCAAAACGTGCACGGCAGACGACGGGTTCGGAAGCGGTCCAGGGAGGCGGCTATCGTGGCACGACGGCGACGGACGGTGCCGATCTCGGCCCTGCTGGGGCAGATGTCGTTCGACGACATGTATCCGCCCTCGCCGCCGCCCTGACCGAACAACGTGTGCTGACCGCCTCCCTGGCGACCGCCGGCGTCGGCCAACGAATCACCGTCGATGTCGCTACCACCCGAGTCGGCAATATTCTCGACGCCACTCTGGCCATCGACGGCAAGCAGGCTGCCGCAGTCCGACTGGATGTGGCCGCATCAGCCGAGGAAGGCCTCCTCGACAAGTGGATCACTCTGCACACCGACGTCAGGACACCACTATCCGACTGGGCACCTGTCCACGCTGGTCTGCGCCGCATTCAAACCGCTCCCCCGTTTCCCGCGGCGGCCTGGACGGTGCTGGTGTCCACCTCGCCCGACAGGCAGATCTGGACACTGCGTGGCCTACGCATCGTCTTGCGCGAGGGCGATGCGGYCGACTTCGCCATGCATGAGGCTGAGAAGGCCGTCGAGGCGGACCGCCGCGATGGCACGGATCTGCATGATCGGGCGCACTACCGCGTCGAAATCTTTGACCGCGACGCCAGCGGTCTTCTCGTCGTCGCGGTCCACGACCACGCACCGCTGGCGGTGGCCGGCGTACCGGCCGCAGCAGCAGGGCTCGACGTCGAAGACCTGCCCTACCTGCCCGACGATCCCGAGCATGCCGCTACCGGTACGCAGGGGGCCGCGCCGGCGCTGGCCGGGCCGGCGGAACCCGTGCGCTACGCCCTGAGCCGCAGCGCGACGACCGCTCCCCTGGTCCTGACCGAGAACGACGTGGAGATAGCCCGGGTGCGCATCGACCCCGGCAGGGCGTCGACGGAGAACCGGCAGATGCTGCGCGACTGGGTCAGTCTGCACACCGGGCAACCGGCGCCGCCGGTCGACTGGCTGCAGTTGCGGCGCGGACGGTGGGAGTTCGACGCCCCAGCGCCGGCGGCAGGTCCGACCGCCGGGCCACGTGGGCAGCTGCTCGTCTCCGCCGACGGTGGACAGAGCTGGGTGCTGTACGGCGTCGGAACGCCCCGGGCTGACGCCGACCCGCACCGTGTGGCCGAAAGCGTCGTGGCACACGAGATCGCCCGCCTGCGCGGGCAGGTCGGGGACGATGCGGCACTTCTGGTCCGCTGCGAGATGTACAGCCCGGACCGCCAGATCGTCGCCGTCGACAGCCGGGATCTGCGCGGCGACGTCAACGCGACCGCGGCGGGGACAGTGCCGGCCGAGGGACAGGATCCACCACGCTACCGCGGCGAGCTGTACGGGCCGGACCGCGCCCTACGGCGTACCTACGAGCATCCCGCAGAGCCCCGCCCGGCCCCCGCCCGTCCGCCCGCCGTGGCCGGCCTGCTCGGCGCTGCTTTCCCTCCCACCCGGGCGGGCGTCACGCCGGCGTCGCCCCCGTCACCGTCCGACTCGGCTGCATCGACGATCCCGGCGTCGCCGACGATCCCGGGCAGGCCGCCCCATACCGGCAGGTGACAGCGCCGTCGGCGCGGTCACGTGAGTCAGATGGTGGAGATCCGCTGCCACATCCGGCTGGGCGTGCGGCCCGCAGGTAGGTGTACACGGTCTCGCGGCTGATGCCGAACGCCTTGGCCAGGTCGGACTTCCGCGCGCCGCCGGCGGCGCGCTCGCGCAGATCACGCGCCTGGTCGGGGGTGAGGGCGGGTTTGCGGCCGGTGTAGACGCCGCGCTGYTTGGCGGCGGCGATGCCCTCGCGCTGGCGTTCGAGGATGAGGGCGCGTTCGAACTCGGCGAACGCGCCCATGACCGACAGCAGCAGGGTCGCCATCGGCGAGTCCTCACCGGTGAAGGTCAGGCCCTCCTTGACGAACTCGACCCGCACGCCCTTGYCCGTCAGCATCCGCACGGTGCTGCGCAGATCGTCGAGGTTGCGCGCGAGGCGGTCCATCGAGTGCACGAGCACGGTGTCGCCGTCGCGGACGAACGCGATCATCTCGCCGAGCTTCGGCCGGTCGCTGTCCTTCCCGGACGCCTTGTCGACGAACACCCGCTCGACGTCCACCCCGTCAAGTTGCCTCACCGTGTTCTGGTCGGCACTGCTGACTCTGACGTAGCCGACCCGCATCCGCCCTGACCCCTTCCGCACCCTGAAATGTCAGGATGGACTCTAAGAACCAAGTAGACATACGTCAAGAAACGCTGCGACGGACTCTAACCTGACACTTCTCGCGCTAGTTGATCGTGTGGTGTTGGGGTGTACCCCAACCGGACGCGAAACCGCCGACGCCAATCCGCCCTCTGTCCGGGGGCTGGCTGCGGCGTGGCGAGYCTCGACGAACGCGATGACATCACGGTGGTGGTAGCGCACAGTGCGYCGTCCATCGGGTTGTCTCGCCAGCGGTCGGTCTGTGGGATGGGTGATGGTCTCGCGGCCGCGCGGGCCTCCGAACCCCTGACTCGCATTCACCGGCCCGTTCAGTCAGCAGGTGCGCACAGGCCGTAATAGGGTTGTGTGCTGGAAACGMGGATTGTGCCGGTTTGATCATGTATGGYAGTGGAACGGGGGTGCGGGTGGACACGGATGTTGTGCTGGTTCGGCACGGAGAGGCGCACTGCAATCTCGCGGGCATCGCTGGCGGCGACCGGGGCTGCACCGGGTTGACGCTGCGGGGGCGTGGCCAAGTAGACCAGGCGGGCCGGCGGCTGGAATGGATGCACCACGACCGCCAGTTCGATGTGGTGTATGCCGGGCCGCGGCGACGGGTCCGTGAGACCGCCGCCGTGATCTCCCCACGCCTTGGCTTGACGCCGCACATTGAGCCACGTCTGTCCGGCCCGGCGCATGGTGACGCCGACGGCAAGCCGTGGACGGATATCTGGGAGGCGTTCGGCTCGAGTCCTGCTGACCAGCCGGACCGCCCGTTCGCTGCCGGTGCCGAGAGCTGGAACGCGTTTCTCGCCCGGGCGACCGATTGTTTGCAGAACATCGTCACGCGTCACGCTGGCGAGCGGATTCTCATCCTCGCGCATGCGGAAACCGTCGAGGCGATGCATACCCTGCTGCTGGGTCTACCCGCCGGGTCCTCGGCGCGGGTGGCCTTCACTGTGGCGCATGCTTCTTTGACCCGCTGGGTGCACCRTACTCCCGAGATCGGCTCGGCTCGGTGGACGTTGGTTTCCCACAACGACACCGCCCATCTCATCGCCTTACCGACGACGGGTTTCGACGACGTTCAGGACGGCGACTCGTGACTCCTTCTGCTTCATCGTCATCGGCTGAGCGCGTTCGTCATGCCTGGCAGGAACGGACGGCAAGCCAGGCACGACTGCGTATCGCCGACCGTTCGCTTGGCCGTGTAGCACTGGCCGCGGCTCGCGAGGATGCCGCGATGGGCCTGCCCCTGGTCATCCTGAGCGATCCGACAGTGCGTGGTGCACTGGACGCGGCGCGGCTGCATGCCCCCGGCCCGTATCTTCACGAGGGACGGTGGGAACTCGCCGATGTCATCGATCTGTATGTGTGCGGCGACCTTCCCAGTGAACGGCTGGTAGAGATCCTCGCTATCTGGCCATACCAAGCCCATGACCCTCACCGGGATGAGGCTCAGCCATGGTCGGACAGCTTCGCTGTCGTGGAGGCGGCTGGTGATGCCGGCCTGCTGCCGCGGCCGCTCGTCGCCCAAGTACGCCGCCACCGTAGCGACCTGACCTGATAGACAGATGGCCTCCTCGGACGAGTACCGGAGCTACGCCCACACGCTGGAAACTCTGCTTGCGCCCGGCGGGATCCTGTCGACCAGATCTCCCTACGCCACCGCAGACCAGGCCCTGCCCGGTGGTGTTCCCAGCGAGYAACGTGCCGCGATCTATGACCGGGTCGTCGACCGCTACCTGACAGCTCACGTCGCCCAGCACGGCCAACTGCCCCATCCTGGCCGACAGCTTAGCCTGATCGTCGGGCCGCCTGGTGCCGGCAAATCCTCAGCCCTGACCGCTGCCGGGGCCCAGGGGATGGAGCTGTCCGGGACACTGATKCTCGAACGCGACGAGCTGATGCGCATACTTCTACACGAGCTGGCTACGCAGGGGACTCTGYCTGTCCCTCACGAGCTACGTGACGGCCTCGACGGAATACCTGTCGTACCCGCCGAACTCCATGATCTGATCAACGCCGAAGGAACCTATCTCGCGCACAGAGTCGCCGCCGTCGCACGGATGCAGGACTGGAATGTCGGATGGCAGAACACCCTCGGAGATCTAAGCGGAATGCAGGCCGGTATCGCGGAGTTCCGTCGGGCCGGATACGGACCACCACAGGCCATCTGCCTGGAGGCATCCGGTACGTATTCGGAAGTCCCGTTGTTGATCTTTTGGGGTGACGGCCTTCGGGGCTGGGTGTGGCCTGATGGTCGTGGTGGGTGATGTTCTGCCGGTCGGGGTGGTTTGCTG
>NZ_MRUJ01000266.1:0-13038 GCF_002099325.1 Frankia sp. KB5
AACAGCCTCCCGGCTGACCCCGACCCCCGAGACCCCAGCGGAGTGCCCCACGGTCACGCCGCCCACGATCATGCCCCAACGGGATTTCCGAATACGTACAGGCAGTCGGCATTGATCTGGGGACGACCAATTCGGTGATCGCCGCCTGGGAGGGTGGCGAGCCGAGGGTCATCCCGAACGCGGAGGGTGCGCGGACGACACCGTCGGTGGTGGCGTTCACCGAGAGCGGTGAACGCCTGGTCGGGCAGCTGGCGCGACGGCAGGCGATCCTGAACCCGAAGGGCACGATCTACTCGGCCAAGCGGTTCATCGGCCGCCGCTATGACGAGGTGACCGAGGAGGCCAAAGCGGTCGCCTTCGACGTCGTCCCGGGCCCGGAGGGCGCCGCCCGGTTCAGAATCCGGGACAAGCTCTACGCGCCGGAGGAGATCAGCGCGCTGGTGCTGCGCAAGCTGGCCGACGACGCTGGGCGGAACCTGGGCGAGAAGGTCACCGAAGCGGTCATCACGGTGCCGGCCTACTTCAACGACGCGCAGCGCACCGCGACGAAGGACGCCGGCCGGATCGCCGGCCTGAACGTGCTGCGGATCATCAACGAGCCGACCGCCGCCGCATTGGCGTACGGGCTGGACAAGAAGGGCCACGAGACCGTCCTGGTCTTCGATCTCGGCGGCGGCACGTTCGACGTGAGCATCCTCGACGTCGGCGACGGGGTGGTCGAGGTCCGGGCCACGGCCGGGGACAGCCACCTGGGCGGGGACGACTTCGACCGCCGGCTGGTCGACTACCTCGCCGACGGGTTCCACCGGGAACAGGGCATCGACCTGCGCCGGGACCCCCAGGCACTGCAACGGCTGTTCGAGGCCGCGGAGAAGGCCAAGGTCGAACTGAGCGCGGTCACCCAGACCCAGGTGAACCTGCCGTTCATCACCGCCGACGCCACCGGGCCGCGGCACCTGACCGCCACGGTCATGCGCTCCACCTTCGAACAGATCACCGCCGACCTGGTCGAACGGACCATGGGACCGGTCCGCCAGGCGATGGAGGACTCCAAGATCAGTGCCGACGACCTCGACGAGGTGATCCTCGTCGGCGGCGCCACCCGGATGCCCGCGGTGCAGGCACTGGTCCGGCGGCTGACCGGCGGCAAGGAACCGAACATGAGCGTCAACCCCGACGAGGTCGTCGCCCTGGGCGCGGCGATCCAGGCCGGGGTGCTCAAGGGCGAAGTCTCCGACGTGCTCCTGCTCGACGTCACCCCGCTCTCCCTCGGGGTGGAGACCCGCGGCGGCCTGATGACGAAAATCGTCGAACGCAACACCACGATCCCGGTGCGACGCTCCGAGGTGTTCTCCACCGCGGAGGACAACCAGCCGGCCGTGGACATCGTGGTACTGCAGGGCGAACGCGAACGCGCCGCCGACAACCGGGTACTCGGCCGCTTCCGCCTGGAAAACATCCGCCCGGCGCCCCGCGGCGAACCGCAGGTCGAGGTCACCTTCGACATCGACGCCAACGGCATCCTCAACGTCACCGCCCGCGACAAGGACACCGGAGCCCAGCAGTCGATCACGATCAGTGAGACCTCCAACCTCCCCAAGGAGGAGGTCGAACGGATGATCACCGAGGCGGAGCGTAACCGCACCACCGACCAGGCGCTACGCGCCGCAATCGACGCCCGCAACGAGCTGGACTCGGTCGCCTACCGCGTCGAACGGCTGCTGGCCGAACTCGGTGACGCCGCCCCGCCCCACGAGAAGGCCCGCGCCGACCTGCTGGTCGCCGACGCCCGCCAGGCCATCAAAGAGGAGGCTCCGGTGGACCGGGTCCGCGCCCTGACCTCGGATCTCCAACAGATCTACCACGGCCTGGCCGCCGCCCGAACCGGCCAGGCCGCCCCCACCGAGGGAACCRGCGGCAGCCCGACCGACACCGCCCCGGGCGGCCCACAGCCACCACCTGGCGGCGGCACCCCTGGCGGCGGCAGCCCTGACGGCGACGACGTGGTAGACGCCGAGTTCGACCGGGGCTGACCCATGCCAACCGAGACCGACCCATGATGGCGAACGACATGCCGCGCGAACAGCGCCCAGACCGGACCGGCCACGGCGCCGACCAGACCACCGACCAGACCGTGGACCGGAGTAGCGGAGAGGCCACCGCCCACGCCGGCCCCGTCGGCGCGGACGATCTCCCGACCGAGACGGTCCTGGACAGTGTGGCGCTCGCCATGCAGGTGGACAAGCTGACCGACCGGTGGCGGCGGGCCGCCGCCGACCTGGACAACCTGCGTAAACGGACCGTCCGGGAGCTGGAGCGGGATCGGGCGGCCGAACGGGCCCACGCGGCGGCCGCCTGGCTGCCGGTCCTCGACCATCTCGACCTCGCGCTCACCCACGCCGACGCCGACCCCACCTCGCTCGTGGCGGGTGTCCGGACGGTCCGGGACCAGGCCGTGGACGTGCTGGCCYGGCTCGGCTACCCGCGCCACGACGAGGTCGGGGTGCCGTTCGATCCGACCCGGCACGAGGCGCTGGCCGCCGTCGAGGAACCGAACGTCCCAGCCGGCACGGTGGTGGCCGTGATCCGCCCCGGCTACGGCGACACCGGACGGCAGCTACGCCCCGCCGGAGTCGCCGTCAGCCGCCCTCCGGGCGAACCGCCCGGCGGCGCCCGGCAACCAGGCGAGATCGGCCCGGACCCGGGCGGCACCGGCGGGCCCGCGGAGTGACCGGCCGTGGCCCAGGACTACTACCAGCTTCTCGGTGTCGGCCGGGGCGCGAGCGCCGAGGAGATCCAGCAGGCCTACCGCCGCCTCGCCCGCCGTTACCACCCCGACGTCAACCGCGGCCCGGAGGCGGAGGAGCGGTTCAAGGAGATCGGTGAGGCGTACCGCGTGCTGTCCGACCCGAAGACGCGGGCGCGCTACGACCGGTTCGGCGCGGACTTCCGGCGCATCCCCGAGGACTACGACGGACGGGTGACCGCCGGGCCGGACTTCGGCCAGGCCGGCCGGGGCTGGAGCCGCACCGGCCGGGTCCGGGCCGAACCGAGCTTCGGCGGCGCCGACTTCGCCGATGGCACCGACTTCGCAGACTTCGCCGACAGGGGTTTCGGACGCGCCGGCCCCGGTGGCGCGGGCCTCGGCGGGAGCATCTTCGGTGACCTGTTCGGTGATCTGTTCGGGGCCCACGGCGCGACCGGGCCGATCCCCGGCGCCGACCAGGAAGCCGAGCTCGAGCTGACCGTCGAGGAGGCCTACCGGGGCGGGCGGCGTCAGATCACCCTCGCCGGCCCCGGCGGGAGCCCACGCAGCTACCAGGTCACCATCCCGCGGGGGGTGGTCGAAGGCCAGCGCGTCCGGCTGGCCGGYCAAGGCGGCCGCGGCAGCAGGCACGGCCAGCCCGGCGACCTCTACCTACACGTGAAGATCGCGCCGCATCCGTATTACCGGCTGTCCGGACGAGACATCAACGTCCCGCTGCCGGTCACCCCCTGGGAGGCCGCCCTGGGCGCCCGGGTCCCGGTCACCACCCCCGGCGGCGAGATCAAGGTGCGCGTCCCGGCAGGATCGTCCAGCGGCCGGCGGCTGCGCC
Source organism: Frankia sp. KB5 (assembly GCF_002099325.1). Classification (NCBI taxonomy): domain Bacteria; kingdom Bacillati; phylum Actinomycetota; class Actinomycetes; order Frankiales; family Frankiaceae; genus Frankia; species Frankia sp. KB5. The sequence continues at coordinate 3,597 of NZ_MRUJ01000266.1, forward strand.
TACGCGGCGCCGGCCTACCCAACCCCACCGGCCCGCCCGGCGACCTGCACGCCGAGGTGCGCGTGGCGGTGCCGCCGGCCCTGACCGCCCGGGAACGCGCGCTGTTCGAGCAGCTGGCCGCCGTCTCGGCCTTCGACCCGAGAACGTGAACTCGCCCGACACCGCGTGCCCCGAGGTACGGGGGTGCCCCGAGGTACGGAGGCCGCCCCGAGGTTATGTCCCGTCATCCCGGGAAGGTACCGTCACGTGGACGCCAAGCCGAACACCATTTGCCCGACCTGCCATGGTCGATGCCGCACGGTGTCTCATGTGGCGGGCTTCCGGGCCGGTCAGGTCCGGACCGTGCTGGTGATCGACCCCTGCCGCTGCTGCCACGACCGCGGTTACCTGGTCGGTTTCACCGCACCGGTGTGACCGGCGGCCAGGCCAACGGCGGCCTGAGCGGCGAGTGCCTCGTCGAGGAGACGATCGGCCGCGGTGTGGGGGTCGAGTCCGCCGGCGACGACCTCGTCGGCGAGCTGGTCGATCGCGGCTCCGGGCCGCAGGTCCCCGATCCGCTCCCGCAGCCGGGCGAAGGCGATCCGCGAGATCTCGTCGACCGCGCGCCGACGCCGTCGGCGCTGCAGCTGCCCCGTGCGCAGCAGCCAGTCCCGATGGGCCTCGATCGATTCGACGAGCTCGGCCACCCCCTGCCCGGTGGCGGCGACCGTCCGCACGACCTGCGGACGCCGGTCGTCCTCCCCGCGGCCGGCACCGCCCATCCGGAGCATGGCGGTGAGCTCGTTGACCGTCCGGTCCGCACCCGGCCGGTCGGCCTTGTTGACCACCAGCACGTCGGCGATCTCCAGAACGCCCGCCTTGGCGGCCTGGACGCCGTCCCCCATCCCTGGGGCGACCAGGACGAGCGTGGTGTCCGCCAGGGCGGCGATGTCCACCTCGGCCTGTCCCACCCCGACGGTCTCGATCAGGACGACGTCGAACCCGACGGCGTCGAGAACCCGCAGGGCCTGGGGCGTGGCGGTCGACAGGCCGCCGAGACTTCCGCGCGTCGCCAGCGAGCGGATGAAGACGCCCGGATCGGTGGCGTGCTCGACCATCCGGATCCGGTCGCCGAGCAGCGCGCCGCCGGTGAACGGGGACGAGGGGTCGACGGCCAGCACGCCGACCCGCCGGCCCGCAGCCCGATAGGCGCCCACCAGCGCGGAGGTGGAGGTGGACTTGCCGACCCCCGGCGCCCCGGTGAGGCCGATCACCTGCGCGCCCCCGGTGCGAGGCATCAGCAGCTGCTCGGTTCGCTGCAGGTACGGCGAACCGTCCTCGACCATGGAGATGAGCCTCGCCACCGCGCGGCGGTTGCCCGCGACGGCGGCGGTGACGAGTTCGGTCACCGACTCGATCGACGAGCCCACCCGGGTACCATCCCCAACCGTCACGGCCACCTCACTAATCGAGCTCACCAATCGAGCTCGGTGATCGAGCTCACTGATCGAGCTCACTGATCGAGCTTGTTGGCGGCCCGTACGACGTCGAGGATGCCCCGGATGATGGCGGTGAGCTCGTAGTCCTTGGGCGTGAACACCGCGGCCACCCCGAGTCGGGCGAGCTCGTCCGCGTCCGCCGCGGGGATGATGCCGCCCACGATGACGGGGATCTCACCCGCCCCGGCCGCCCCCAGCCCCGTCAGCACCTGGGGCACCAGGTCGAGATGGGAACCGGAGAGCACCGACAGCCCGACGACGTGCACGTCCTCCTCGACGGCCCCGGCCACGATCTGCGCCGGCGTCAGCCGGATCCCCTGGTAGACGACCTCGAAACCGGCGTCACGGGCCCGCAGCGCGATCTGCTCGGCGCCGTTGGAATGCCCGTCGAGACCGGGCTTACCGACCAGCATCTTCACCGGACGGCCCAGCTCGGACCCCGTGCGCGCCACCCGGGCCCGCAGCTCGTCGAGGGCGGCCCCGCCACCACCGGCGACGGTGGCCTCGCCGACCCCCGTCGGTGCCCGGTACTCCCCGAACACCTCCCGCAGCGTGTCCCCCCACTCCCCCGTCGTGACCCCGGCCCGGGCGCAGGCCAGCGTGGCGGGAACCAGGTTCGCGTCCGTCCCGGCCGCCGTCCGCAGGCCGAGCAGCGCCTCCGTCACCGCCCGGTCGTCGCGGGCGGCCCGCCAGGCCGCCAGCTCCGCGCGGGTCGCCTCCTCCAGCGCCGGATCGACCGTCTGGATCGCGGCGGAAAGATCGGCGAGCAGCGGATTCGGCTCGGTCTCGGTGAACCGGTTCACCCCGACGACAACATCCTCACCGCTCTCGATGCGAGCCCGCCGCGCCGCCTGGGACGTCACCAGCTGCGACTTCATATAGCCGCTCTCGACCGCGGCGACGGCGCCCCCCATCTCCTGAACCCGGTCGATCTCCGCCCTGGCCGCGGCCACGAGCTGATCGACCCGCTTCTCCACCACGACCGAACCGGCGAACAGATCGTCATACTCCAGCAGATCGGTCTCATGAGCGAGGATCTGCTGAATGCGCAGCGACCACTGCTGGTCCCACGGCCGGGGCAGGCCCAGCGCCTCGTTCCAGGCCGGCAGCTGCAACGCCCGACACCGCGCGTCCTTCGACAGGGTTACCCCCAGCGCCTCCAGCACAATTCGGATGATGTTGTTCTCCGGCTGGGCCTCGGTCAGYCCCAGCGAGTTGACCTGCACCCCGTACCGGAACCGGCGCTGCGCCGGCTCCCGAACCCCGTACCGGGAGGTCAGCAGCTCATCCCACAACGCCGTGAACGCCCGCATCTTGCACATCTCCTCCACGAAACGCTCTCCGGCGTTGACGAAGAAGGAGATCCGACCACACACCTCACCCATCCACTCCGAATCCGCCCGCTCCAGCTCCCCGCGGTCCGCGCCAGCCCGGACCGCGCCAGCCCGGCCCGCGTCAGCCCGGCCCACCGGGATCCCCCGCGCGGCGGCCACGGCATCGAGCACCGCGATCGCCGTGCACATGGAATAGGCCAGTTCCTGAACCGGCGTGGCCCCGGCCTCCTGCAGGTGATAACTGCAGATGTTGATCGGGTTCCAGCGGGGCAACTCGGCCACCGTGTAGGCGATCAGGTCGGTGATCAGGCGCAGCGACGGACCCGGCGGGAAGACATAGGTCCCCCGCGACAGATACTCCTTGATGATGTCGTTCTGGGTCGTCCCGGCCAGCTCCGCCGGATCGGCCCCCTGCTCCTCCGCGACCACCTGGTACAACGCCAGCAGCCACATCGCGGTGGCGTTGATCGTCATCGACGTGTTCATCCGCGCCAGCGGAATCCCGTCGAACAACCGCCGCATGTCACCGAGATGCGCGATCGGCACCCCTACCCTGCCCACCTCGCCACGGGCAAGGGCGTGATCGGGGTCATAGCCCGTCTGCGTGGGCAGATCGAACGCCACCGACAACCCGGTCTGCCCCTTGGCCAGATTGCGCCGATACAGCGCGTTACTCTCGGCCGGGCTCGAATGCCCGGCATAGGTGCGGATGATCCACGGACGGTCCCGCTTCGGCTCCGCCCGGCCCGCGCCCGCCATCTCAGCCTTCCGTCCGGGGTTCCGGCCGGCCAGGCTGCTCGCCGCCGCGTGCCTCGCCGTAGGCCCGCTTGGGCACCATGACCTTGCGGCGGTAGATGCAGACAAGGACGCCGTCCTGGTTGTAACCGCGGGTTTCGACGGTGACGATCCCGCGGTCGTCCTTGCTCTTCGACTCGACCTTGTCCAGGACGGTGGACTCGCCGTAGATCGTGTCACCGTGGAACACCGGCTTCACGTGCCGTAACGACTCGACTTCCAGGTTGGCGATCGCCTTCCCGGATACGTCGGCCACCGACATTCCCAGCAGCAGGGAGTAAACGTAGTTCCCGACGACGACGTTCCGTTTGAACTGAGTGGTCTCCTCGGCGAAATGAGAGTCCAGGTGCAACGGATGATGGTTCATCGTGAGCAGGCAGAAGAGATGGTCGTCGTACTCGGTGACCGTCTTGCCCGGCCAGTGCTTGTAAACCGCACCTACCTCGAACTCCTCGAAGTAACGCCCGAACTGCATTTGGAACTCCCTCACCTGATCACAGCATACTCAACTCGTCAGAGACGCACCGGCCCCTCAGCCCGGAAGCTGGTACTCCTTCAGCAATGCCCGGCTGATGATGCGCTTCTGTACCTCGGAGGTCCCCTCTCCGATGAGCATGAAGGGGGCCTCCCGGTACAGGCGCTCGATCTCGTACTCCTTGGAGTAGCCGTAGCCGCCGTGGATCCGGAAAGCCTCGGTCGTCACCTCGTGGCAGTACTCGCTGGCAAGGTACTTGGCCATCCCGGCCTCGACGTCGTTGCGCTGCCCGTCGTCCTTCCTGCGGGCGGCGCTGACCATCATCAGATGCCCGGCCTCCACCTTGGTCGCCATCTCGGCGAGCTTGAACGCGATGGCCTGATGCTCCGCGATGGGCCGGCCGAACGTCCGCCGCTGCTGAGCGTAGGCGATACCCAGCTCAAACGCCCGGATCATGATCCCGCAGGCCCGCGCGGCGACGTTGACCCGGCCGACCTCCACGCCGTCCATCATCTGGTAGAAGCCCTGGCCCCGGCCGGCCTCGCCGCCGAGGATCGCCGACGCGGGCACCCGATGGTCGGCCAGCACCATCTCGGTGGTCTCGACCCCCTTGTACCCGAGTTTCTCCAGCTTTCCCGGGATGGTGATCCCGCCGTGTGTCCGGAACCCAGGTTCCTTCTCCAGGAGAAACGTCGTCATGTTCCGGTAGACCGACTGGGCACCCTCGTCGGTCTTGACCAGGGTGGCGACGACGCCGGCGCGGGCGCCGTTCGTCAGCCACATCTTCTGGCCGTTGAGCACGTATTCATCGCCGTCCCGGTCGGCCCGGGTGGTGATCGCGGAAACGTCGGAGCCACAGCCCGGTTCGCTCATCGAGAACGCCCCGCGGAGCTCGCCGGTGGCCATGACCGGGAGCAGCCGCCGTTTCTGCTCCTCCGAGCCGTGCTGGAGGATCAGGTAGGCGACGATGAAGTGGGTGTTGATGACCCCGGAGACACTCATCCAGCCGCGGGCGATCTCCTCCACGACGAGCGCGTAGGTCAGCAGGGACTCGCCGAGCCCGCCGTACTCCTCCGGGATGGTGATGCCGAACAGGCCCATCTCCTTCATCGCCTCGATGATGTCCTCGGGATACTCATCCCGATGCTCGAGGTCGTTCGCATGGGGAAGAATCTCCTTGTCGACGAAGGTCCGTACCACCGCAAGGATGTCCCGCTGCACTTCGGTCAGACCGTCGGTCTGCGCGATCCTGCCCATGTTCCGCTCCTGTCGCTGCCCCCGATGCCTGAGGGGAGAGCAGAAACGCACTCAGGCAGCGGGATGGTTTCATCATGGCCACGCGCCGGGTGCCGGCGCGCCGATCCGCCCCKACTCGGACGGATTCAGCCGACCGGTGGTTCGAACTTCACCGTACGCTGCATCCCCGCGGCGCGGCCCTTGCCCGCGACGACCTCGGCCATCTTCCGGCTCGCCTCGTCGATCATCTCGTCGCCGAGCATCACCGCACCGGTCAGACCGCCCGCGGCCGAGGTGTGCCAGGCATAGGCCTCCAGGATCAGCTCGGCATGGTCATAGTCGGCCTGCCGGGGCGCGTAGATCTCGTTGGCCGCCTCGATCTGGCCCGGGTGCAGCACCCACTTGCCGTCGAACCCGAGCGCCGCGGACCTGCCCGCCACCGCCCGGAATCCGTCCACATCACGGATCTGCAGAAACGGCCCGTCGATCGCCTGCACCCCGCGGGCGCGCGCGGCCTCGAGAATCTTGAACAGCACGTAGTGAAATGGGTCACCCGGATAGTCCGGACTGAGTGCTCCCACCACCAGCGACGGCATGTTCACCGACGCCATGAAATCCGCCGGGCCGAAGATGATCGTCTCGATCCGCGGGCTCGCGAACGCGATCTCCTTGACGTTCGACAGCCCCAGCGCATTCTCGATCTGCGCCTCGATCCCGATCCGGCCCACCTCGAACCCCATGACCTTCTCGATCTGGGTGAGCAGCAGGTCCAGCCACGCCACCTGCTCCGCCGACTGCACCTTCGGCAGCATCACGCAGTCCAGGTTCGCCCCCGCGCCCTCCACTACCTCGATCACGTCGCGGTAGGTCCAGCGCGTGGTCAGGTCGTTGACCCGCACCACCCGGGTCTTCCCCGCCCAGGCGCCCTCGTTCAGCGCCGCGACCACGTTCGCCCGCGCCGACTCCTTCGCGCCAGGAGCGACCGAGTCCTCCAGGTCACAGAACACCTGATCGGCCGGCAACCCCTGGGCCTTGCCCAGCATCTTCGGCGACGAGCCGGGAACGGCCAGACACGACCGGCGCGAACGCAGCGACACCACTACCCCACATCTCTCACAGGCCGGATTTCGATGAACGGACGAACACCCGGCGGACAGGGACATCGACGCGGAACCGAGGCTTCGTCCTCCGTCCGCGCGACCCCCGCACCCCCATACCAAGGGTCTCCACCTGTCGCAACCGCCCGATCACAGGAATCGCCCGGTAGCCCGATATTAGCCCATCCGATAATCTTGAATTGTGCATCTAGGTTTTATCACAGTCCCCCGCACCGGGCATCCGATTCACACTCACCATACGCACCACATTCGTCACTCTATGTAGAGTACCGGTAAGGTGCCGGATCGGTCGGCGCGGTGCCTCGGGTGCCGTCCACGGGACGGATCCGCTCCGGTCGGATCAGTCGACCTGGCGCTCGTGGCCCTCCCAGTACGGGGCGCGCAGCTTGAACTTCTGCAGCTTGCCGGTGGCGGTGCGGGCAAGCTGGTCGCGGAACTCCACCGAGGTGGGCGCCTTGTAGGAGGCGAGCCGCTCCTTGCAGTGCTTGATCAGCTCCGCCTCGGTCGCCGTCCGGCCCTCGGCGAGCACGACCAGCGCTTTGATCGCCTCACCCCACTTCTCGTCGGGCACGCCGATCACCGCGACCTCGGCCACTGCCGGGTGGCCGAACAGGCAGTCCTCGACCTGGATCGACGAGACGTTCTCACCGCCGGTAATGATCACATCCTTCTTGCGGTCACTGATCGTCAGGTAGCCCTCGTCGTCGATCACGCCGCCGTCACCGGTGTGGAACCAGCCGCCCGCCAGGGCCCCGGCCGACTCCTGCGGCCGCTCCCAGTAGCCCGCCAAGATCACGTTGGAGCGAGYCAGCACCTCACCGGAGTCTGAGAGCTTGAGCGTGACACCCAGAGCGGGCGCACCCGCACGGACGAGCTTGCCCGCGCGATCCTCGGGCGGCAGGTCGTCCCACTCCACGCGGGAACGGTTGATCGTGAGCAGCGGCGAGGTCTCGGTGAGGCCGTAAATCTGGATGAACTCCCAGCCGAGCTCCTCCTCGACCCGTTGGACCGTCTTGGTGGGCGGCGGAGCACCCGCGCAGATGACCCGCACGCGGTCGCGGCCGGGGACCTCGCCGTCCCAGTCCCGGACGGCGTCGAGCACGGCGTTGACCACAGCCGGCGCGGCGCACATCACGGTGACGCCGTGCTGCTCCACGCGGCGCAGGATCTCCGGGCCGTCGATCTTGCGCAGCACCACCTGCTGGACGCCGAGACCGGTCATGCCGAACGGCATGCCCCAGCCATTGGCGTGGAACATCGGCAGCGTGTGCAGGTAGACGTCGCGATCGGTGACACCGGCGTGCAGCGCGAAGGTGACCGCGTTGACCCAGATGTTGCGGTGGGTGATCTGCACGCCCTTGGGGCGCGCGGTCGTACCGCTGGTGTAGTTGACCGTGGCGGTGGCGTTCTCATCCGGCTCCCACGGCGTGGGCTCGGCGTCGAAGCGGTAGAGCTCGGCGTCACTCTCGGCGCCCAGCACGAACTTCTGCTTCGCGGTCACGCCGGAGAGCTTCTCCTCCAGCTCGGGGTCGATGAGCAGCACCTCGGAGCCGGAGTGCTCGACGATGTAGCTGACCTCCTCCGGCGAGAGACGGAAGTTCACCGGGACGAGCACCCGGCCGTACCCGCTGACACCGAAGAACGACGCGAGCAGGCGGGCACTGTTATGCGACACGATCGCGACGCGCTCACCGTGGCCCACGCCTAAGGCGTCCAGGCCCGCCGCCTGCGCACGGGCGGTCTCACCCAGGCGGGCGTAGGTCAGGTCCGGCCACGGCTGGGCGGGCTGGTCCGGTTCGTCCACGACACCGACACGTCTGCCATACACCGTGACCGCTCGATCAAGGAAATCACGTGCGCCGAAAGGCACCAACATCGCTGGCCTCCAGGGGTCTGTGGGGGGTGCTGTCGAACCTCACCTGTCGAATCGAGTGTGATCCAAAGTGTAGGCACGGTAAACGGCGAGGGTTTGTACGCCGGTGACAGGCGCTTGCACCCACACGCCACACGACGTCGACGCGGGCCTGGTCAGGCCGCCGCCGTTGCTGTCGAACCGCTCGCGGTGTGGCTACGCCGGGTGGTTCGTGAGAAACAGGTTCGTTGGGAACAACTGTTTGCCATGTTCGCCTAGGCAGCCTTGCGTGTTTCAGGCGGCGCAGTTGTCCGGACAAGCCGCGCGAGCATTGTGCTGGACAGRCCCGGTGCGCCCGCGCACCGGGCCGTCCGCGAGCACTACATCGACAACCTKCTACGGCCGAGAGCTGTCCCCGACCGGTAGCCAACCGCACCCGTGTGAGTGTCTCACCCGAACCTTGGCAGGCATGGCGAGCTGACCCCCCATGTACGGACCCGGAAGAAGTCCCCGAAGATCAACGGTTTCGTGAACGCTTGCGCACGTTGAGGTAGGCTCGCTTGCAAACGCTGTAGGGCCGGGCGCCTGGTGGATTGGCCGCCTGATGGGTTCCGGCGGGAGGTCGGGCGCTGAGGAGGAATCCGGGATGGGCGGCAGCATCGAGGAGGTGGCCGCGTTGGCGGGCGTCTCCACGGCGACGGTGTCGCGGGCGTTGCGTGGACTACCCTACGTCGCCGAAAGCACCCGACGACGGGTGCGGGAGGCTGCCGCGCAGCTGGAGTACGTGGCGTCGCCGCAGGCGTCCCGGCTGGCCAGCGGGCACACGCGCACGATCGGGGTGATCGCGGATCTGACCGGCTGGGTTTTCCTCCAGGTCCTCAGGGGGGCCGAGGCGGTGCTGCGGGAGGCCGGGCTGGATCTGTTGCTGTACAACCCCGGGGACGACTCGGGCCCCTTCGATGCGCTGCCGCTGCGTAAGCGGGTCGATGCGGTACTCGTCCCGTGTCCACCTCTCACRCTGATGGAGATGCGCTCCCTACAAGCGCTTAACATACCAGGTGTTCTGGTCGGCGCGAGCGTGCCCGGTTTCCCCAGCGTGCGGGTCGATGACGTCGGCGGTGCCCGTACGGCGGTGCAGCACCTGATCAATCTGG
>NZ_MRUJ01000267.1:0-12836 GCF_002099325.1 Frankia sp. KB5
CAGCCGGTTCCCGGCCACGGCGTCGACTACAGCGCCCGCGTGGACGGCCGCGGTGGCTACGTCCCAATCGGGGAAAACTCTAGCTGGAAGCGTTTTTWGATCCTCCCACCAACCCGTGTTGCGCCATCGATCGGAAAGCGAGCGCAGACCCTCGCCGGTCCGGCGGGAGATGTCGTTGACGACGTCCCGGACGCGGGGTAGGTCAGGAGAGCCGGGGATGAGGTCCGCTGGTTGGCCGGTCGCATGCTCGAAGCCAACCAGCAGCCAGTCATCGACCTGGCATGCGAACCGTGGACTCGGCGTGATTCCTGCGGCGAGGTGTCCGAACGTGTGCTCGTTACGGAGCCAGCGTGCTCGCCGGCCGCCGCCGTGGACGCCTTTGACGACCAGCCGCTGCTCACCCGCATCCACGACCGCGGCGAGGTCGCAGCCGTCCCCGACGTCCACCGAGTCGGCGGACGTGACGGGTCCGGTCTGCGCCTCAACCGCGTCGCGGACCTGCGTCGGCAGATCATTCCACTTCATGGGAAGTTCGACTCCGCTACTTGGGGACCCGGCTGCCCTTATTTTCGTCGCCGTCCTTGCCGCTTGCCGAGCAGTTGCCCTCGTCGGAGCATGTGGAGCACTTCGCCCACAGTTCGTGGTCGACGGCGTACCCGGCCTGTTGCATCAGGGTGATCGTACGAGCGTGCCTGGCTGCGCTGATGCTGCGGTCGGGTGGCGCGTCGTCGGGCACGTGGTGGATGAAGTGGCCGGCGACCTGCCGGCAGAACAGCTTGTACTCCTTGGTGTGCAGCAGAAAGGTGTGCCAGCCCAGGTCGATGGTGTGGCTGGGCACATGCGGCGTGTCCGGGTCCTCGCCGCACGCGGCGAGGAAGGCCAGAGCCCGGAGGCACCGACCACCATCGGCGCGCGTACCCGTTCGTGTCGCCGTTACCGGGGCATGACCCTTGAGACCCTTGCCGGCCTGACTGGCCTGTCCAAAGTATCGCAGTCGAGCGGGGCGACGGCGGGAAGGCACCCGAGATCATGCGTGGTGTGGATACGTCGGTGCTCGGTTCCGGACGTCGCCGCGCACAGTTCCTCACCGATTTCGGCCGAGGACTTGCCCAGTCGCGCGGCAAGGACAAACAAGCCCTCGCGGTACTCCGCGAAGCGGAACGGCTCGCGCCAGAGCTGGTCCGGACTCACCCGCTCGTGCGGGAGACTGTTGCCGTCATGCTCCAGCGTGCCAGAGCGAACGTCGGAGGACGTGATCTACGCGGACTGGCCTACCGAATGGGCATCGCTTGACATAGCCACGGGCCGGCGGGATGGAGGGGAGTGGTGGACCGTTGGCCACGTGGGAGCACGGGTTGTCGGATTCGTGTCCTGTTTTCGTGTATTCGGGATTTGTKGTCCGGCTGGGCCGGGTCTGATGGGTTCAGGTCGGCGGGGCGGCGTTTCCGAGTTTTCCATCATGCCACATTTCCCCTGGGCCTCACTAGTACCGCCGCTGGGCGTATCCCGCCGGTCAGCAGCCCGCTCTCGAACGACACAGCGCCTGCCCGGTCTGGGTCAGTCCGTGGCGCTGCTGGGCGTATTCCCCCCGCCTGGTGTGATTACCATACGTTGATGGTACCTTCGACATGTTAATGCTCCCGGAAGGTGTGGTTCTGCTCGGGGTCGAGGACCTCCAGCAGCGCCGCCGTCGGGTCCCCCCGGTAGTCGGCGCCCAGCTTGTCGAGCTCGTCGAGCAGCACCACCGGATTCATTGAACCCGTCTCGCGGATCGCCCGGACGATGCGGCCGGGCAGCGCGCCGACGTAGGTCCGCCGGTGACCGCGGATCTTCGCCTCGTCCCRCACGCCGCCGAGGGCGACCCGGACGAACGACCGGCCCATGGCCCGGACGATCGACTCGCCGAGTGATGTCTTGCCGACGCCGGGCGGACCGGCGAGTGCCAGCACGGCACCGCCGCGCCGGGAGCGCCGCGGGATCCGCCGGCACGGGCGGCTTCGACGGCGGCTCGGATCTCACCATCGGACATGTCGAGAGACACGACCATGCCCGGTAGCACGACGGCGTCGTCAATGGGCAGGACGGGCAGCACCCGGATCTGTGGCATGTGGTCCACCCTGACGTGAGGAAGTTGAGTCACCTACACTGAAGTCCTTTCAGCTTGCCGTTGTTCCCAGGGTTTATCGCTGAGGGTGAACGATTCCCGCTCGTGCCCTGATGATCAAAAAATTCGCGGGAAGGATCGAGGGTGGCCCGTGGTTGCGCGGGTTGGTAGTTGCATCTACAAGTAGAGGCGCCGGGATGAGCTGCTCGAACTGCTCGAACTGCGACCTGAGCCCGCCAGGAGGACGACATGCCTGCCGTCACCGCCGATACCGTCCGTCTGCCGCGGCTGGCTGAGCCCGTGCTCGGCGAGGTCGACCGTCCGGTGCGGAGGATGACCACCGCGCCCACCGGGTTGGAGGGCGAGGGCTTCCCGGTGCGTCGGGCCTTCGCCGGAGCACGGCTCGCCGAGCTGGATCCGTTCATCCACATGGACGAGATGGGCGCCGTCGACTACGGGCCGGGCGAGCCCAAGGGAACCCCGTGGCATCCCCACCGCGGATTCGAGACCGTCACCTACATGATCGACGGAACCTTCCAGCACCAGGACTCGCACGGCGGCGGCGGACTGATCGCAGACGGCGCCACCCAGTGGATGACCGCCGGCGCGGGCATCCTCCACATCGAGACGCCGCCGGAGGAGCTCGTCGTCAGCGGCGGCCTGTTCCACGGTGTCCAGCTCTGGGTGAACCTCCCGGCGAAGGACAAGTTCTCCCCGCCGCGGTACCAGAACCTCGAGGGTGGCCAGGTCTGCCTGGTGYCCTCACCGGACGGCGGTGCCCTGCTGCGGGTCATCGCCGGTGACACCGGGGGCCACCGGGGCCCGGGTGCCACGCATACCCCGATCTCCGTCGTCCACGCGACGCTGACCCCCGGCGCGGCGGTGYACGTGCCGTGGAACCCCGAGTTCAACGCCCTTGCCTACGTCCTCGGTGGCCGGGGGACGGTGGGCCCGGACGCCACGGCGATCCGGGCCGGTCAGCTCGCGGTCTTCGGAACGGGGGATCTGCTCGGTGTCACCGCGGACGACCGGCAGGACGCGTCCTCGCCGAACCTCGAGGTCCTGCTGCTGGGCGGTCGGCCGATCCGGGAACACGTCGAGGTGTACGGCCCGTTCGTCATGAACACCCGGGCCGAACTGCGCCAGGCCGTCGAGGACTATCAGGCCGGCCGGCTCGGGGTCATTCCGGCGAACGCACTTATGCCGCATCGCGCCTGAACCCGACGGCATTCCGGGGTTCGGGGCGGCCGCCCGGCCCGTGCTGTCGGTGGTCCCCGAACCGGACGCCAGGCGGTCAGCCGGTGGGTTCGACCCGGCCGTCCTCGGGCCGGCCCGTCGCCCACCTCTCCTCAATGCGGCCGTACTTCCAGACCAGCAGAGCGGCGGCCCAGGTGGCGACGAACAGGCCGACGACGAAGTAGCCGACGACGTTGAGATCCAGACCCGCGATCCAGCCCCAGAACTCGCCGGTGAGATGTGCCTTCTCGGCGAGGATGCCGAGCAGTTCGACGCTGCCGATGAGGAACGCGATCGCGACGGACAGCCCGGTAATGGTGATGTTGTAGTAGAGCTTGCGGACCGGTTGGGAGAAGGCCCAGGCATAGGCGAAGTTCATGAACGAGCCGTCGATGGTGTCGAGCAGGCTCATGCCGGCGGCGAACAGGATCGGCAGGACGAGGACGGTGTACCAGGGCAGGCCGGCTCCGGCGGCGCCGGCGGCGAGGAGGAGCAGGGCGACCTCGGTGGCGGTGTCGAAGCCGAGACCGAACAGCACGCCGAGCGGGTACATCTGCCAGGGTCGGGTGACCGCCCTGGTGAAGCGGCCGAGGACGCGGTTCATCAGCCCGCGGGAGTTCAGCTGCTCTTCCAGGCCGGCCTCGTCGTACCCGCCGCGGCGCATGTCCCGGAAGACCCTGATGATGCTGAGGAGAATGCCGAGGTTGATCGCGGCGATGGCGTAGAGAAAGCCGCCGGAGACGGCGGTGCCGATCCAGGCGGTGATGTCGTRCAGGGTCGAGCCGTCGGCTTCGATCTGCCCGGCCAGGGAGCGGACGCCCACGCTGAACAGCARCATCAGGGCGAACACAATCGTGGAGTGGCCGAGGGAGAAGAAGAAGCCGACGGAAAGTGGGCGCTGACCGTCGGTCATGAGTTTGCGGGTGGTGTTGTCGATCGCGGYGATGTGGTCGGCGTCGAAGGCGTGGCGCAGGCCGAGGATGTAGGCGGTGACTCCGAGACCGACCCCGAAGACCTGGCCGTCGGCGCCGAAGCGGTAGTGGTGCGGCGCGATGATTGCCGTGAGCGTCACCCAGCCGATCACGTGTAGCCCGACGATGACCGCGGCCATGCCGCCGACACGCGCCCACTCCCGGCGGTCGAGCGCCCCGCGGACCCGGGCRGGAAGACCCCCCCTCGGCATGGTGCCGGCCTGCGCGACCATGGCAGGGCTCCCCTCGCGGTGCACCCGCCGACGTGGACGGGGAAGTTTTTGTGCGGCGGGCAGAGGAACGATAACCAGATCATGGATGCTTCTGCAACTAAGTTGCAGAAGCATCCATGATGCGGAGCTTTGCCGCCGCCGCGAGCCGCGGCCCCGGTCGCTGGGCATCTCCGGTCGCTGGGCATCTCCGGTCGCTGGGCATCTCCGCTCGCCCGACCTTCAGTGGCCCGGAGGCTCCTCCCCCGGGCCCGTCCGGGGAGACGGCGGGCCCGGCTGCCCCGCCTCGCGCCGTCGTTGCAGCTGGGCGACGAGCTGGTCGCTCGCCAGCAGCAGCACCGTGAGCCAGGAGATCGTCGCCACCTTCCCGAACGCGGCGACCCAGTCTCCGTCCGTCGGCAGCGCATGCCGGGCCTGCACCTGCAGCACGTACAGGGCGCTGACGCCCAGGCAGACCACCGGGCCGACGCGGGTCAGCAGCCGGCCGCGGGGCACGAGCAGCGCCACGGCCGTCGCCAAGGCGACGATGACCCCCGCTACCGGGGAGACCAGCACCGCCGAGAGCAGACCCATCCCCAACACGGCGAGCACGGTGGTGCGCGGGCCGACACGCCCCGCCCGGACGGACCACGGCTCGGCTGTCGGCAGATCCGGCTCCGGTGCCCGGGACGACCGGGACGACCGGGACGCCCGCGTGGCCACGGTCGCGCGGGCTCGGCGGGTGTAGAAGATCACCAGTGCTAGGGAGAGCAGCACCGTCACCGCGGACAGCGCCAGGGCGAACCACACGATCCGTTGTGGGGTCCAGGTCAGCGTGACGGTGAACCCGGCGGCCGTCGGGGTGATCCGCCAGCCGTTCGCGTAGCCGTCCACCARCCTGGGGGTGCCCAGGTCGGCGCCGCCCACGGTCGCCTTCCAACCCGGGGAGAGGCTCTCCGCGAGCACCAGCCAGAACGGGGTACCGGGCCGCGCCCCCGTCACGTCGACGGTGAAGGATGTGTCGCCGGCCGATCGGACCGTCACCCGTGGCGTGGCGGCCGACGTCGTTCCGGTGGTGCCCGTCGTTCCGGTGGTGCCCGTCGTTCCGGTGGTGCCCGTCGTTCCGGTGGCGGCCGACGTCGTTCCCGTGGTGCCCGTCGCGGCCGGTGGGGTCCCGGCGGGGGAGACGGCGGAGGCGGCGCCGGTCGCGTTCAGCCACGGGCCGCCGCCGACGTCCGAGGCCAGCAGCAGGCGATCGAGATCGATGCCGGCGAGGGCCCCGTCGGCGGTCCGGATCACGTGCTCCCCCGGGCCGAGGGTGACCGGCTGGCCGCAGGTGGCGACGGTCAACCCGAGCCGGTTGACCGCGTCGGCGGTGCCCCCGGTGACCTGCACCCCCACCGGCTGACCGTCGATGCTCAGCAGGTCGGTCCGGCAGGGCGCGGGGATCTGGGCCGGCAACAGCCCCGTCGCGGTGCTCCCTGCCGTGCCTGCCGTGGGCTGACCGGTGCCCGCCGTGGGCTGACCGGTGCCCGCGGCAGGCACGGTCGCGAGGCCGGGTATCCCGATCTCGGCGAGGCCCACCGGCATCGCCAGCGGCGAGCGACTGATGGGGTCGATGCTGGTGACGGTCCGGGCATCGTCGATGACGAACTTCCACGTGCTGCCGGTGACGGCCGGGAAGGTGAGGGTCACCTCGCGGGTGCCCCCGCGCGCCGAGGTGTCGGTGACCRCAGGCACGGTCACCGCGCCGACCCGCTGGCCGTCGACCTCGATCCCGATGCGGGTCGGGATCGAGTGCCGACCGTCGGCGACGATCGACATCGTCATCGACGAGACCGTCAACGGGGTCGGCGAGGCGACCTGGATCCAGCTGCCTCGCGGGTTGCCGATGCCCGGGCTCCACGCGGTGGCCGGGTTTCCGTCGAAGGCGCTCGACGCCCGCGCGGCGAGCGATCCCGGCAGCCGGCCGGAGGAGGTCACCACCGGGAGGGTGGCCGGGCGGCCCAGCACCTGGTCGACGCGATCGTCGGGGGAGTAGGCGGAGACGCGGGCGGTGCCGGTGAGCGCGAACGTCCGGGCCGTGGGCAGGGAGAACGACCGGCTGATGACCGACTCGGTGTCCTGCTTGAACGGTTCCGACGGGTTGGCCCGGTCCCGGGACACCTCCAGTGCCAGCCGGTGGCCGAGGGAGGCGGCACCGGCGGCGTCGAGGCTGTCACTCGGCATCCGCAGCACCTCCTCGGCCGTCAGCGGTGCCCCGTTCGCTCCGGGGATGGCGACCTCGGCGAACCCGACCGCGGAGACGTTGTCGTAGCTGCGCTGCCGGCCGGTGTTCGTCGCGTCGATGTGGATGCGTAACGTTCGGAAGGCCCGGGTGGGGAAGCGCACGACCTGCCCGGCGGCGGTGCGGGAGGCGTCGGTGAGCGCGACGGTCACCGGGGAGCCGCCGTCGAAGGTCAGCGTCGCCCGGGTGATCCACCGGTTGCGCGGCCCGGTCAGCGGCTGGACGAGGCGGATCTGGTTCGTCGTCGTCGGCTCGGCCAGCGTGGTCTGCCAGGCCTCCCCGGTCGGGTCGGTGAAGGCGCCGACCCGCCACGCGGTGCCCGGGTCGCCGTCGATCGCGCGGACCGGTCGGTCGGACGCCCCGTAGGAGAAGCTGTTCCCGTAGCTGGTGGCGGTCACCTCGGCGATCTTCGCCGGGGATCCCGGGGCGTGCAGGGTGGCTGTGGTCTCGCTGGTGACGTTCTGATCGGGGAACAGCGGCAGCCGGTTGTCGTTCGGGTCCTTCGCCAGCGGCCTGACTCCGGGTTGCTCGACGTAGCCGAAGTTCTCCCGGATGCCCGTCCACCGTTCGGCGCGCCGCCGGTTGGTGTCGGTGACGAGCAGGTCCGCACCGTCGTCGAGGGCTTGGCGCATCGCGGTGGGATCGGTGGCGAGTTCCGGGGCGTAGAGGATCGCCCGCCCGTCGGCGATTGGCTCGGCGAGCAGGCCGGAGGCCRCCGCGTCCACCAGCGCCTCCCCGTTGCCGCTGACGAGCAGGGGCCGCGCGGTGGTGGCGGTGCGCACGATCGGCTGCGCGCCGCTGACCGGGAAGACGGCCAGCGCCGGCGGATCGGGCACCGACGGGTCGGTGCCGAGGGTGACCTCGTCGGTGAACGGGATGCCGGGATCCTCGGCAACCGGCGGTCCGAAGGTCTGTGGTACACCCAGCCCGTCCGGTCTGTTCGAGGTGAACAGGTTCCAGGTGGCCCGGGGGCGCGGGGTCCGGTACCGCTCGTAGGCGAGGTTGCTGCGCAGCACCACGTCGCCTACGCCCATCAACCGGGCGAGGTCCGGCAGGGCGGAGGTCTCGAACACCCCCTCCTGCAGCCGGCGGTCCAGCGAGCGGACCAGGTCGACGCTGCCCGCCTCGCCGTAGGGGATGAGTTCCCGCATGACCAGCGGACGGTCCATCAGCCCCTCGGTGACCGGGTCGAGGGTGCTTCCCCAGCGGTAGTGGGAGAAGTCGGCACCGGGAAGCTCCAGCACCCGGGTGCCGTTGTTCCTGGTGTCCAGGGCGCGCGCGAGTTCGGTCTCGTAGGCGGGGACGTGCTCGGGGCGTTCGAGTAACGGCTCGACGAACTCGCCGCGGAACAGCGGTGACATGTCGAGGGCCAGCAACAGCAGGACCACCCCGGTGGCGAGCGGCGGAACCAGCCGTCGGCGCCGGCCCGACCGGACCGGCCGCCCACCGGGGGCAGCCGTAGCGGTCGGACCGGCCGCCGCGTACCGCTCCCAGAGAGCTGCGAGCCCGCCCGCGAGCAGCACCGACATGCCCAGTGCCACCATGGGGACCGCCCGGGGCAGCGAACGCAGCGCGAGACCGGCCGTCGATCCCTCGGCGAAGTCCTTGAACAGCCGTCCCCAGGGAGAGGGATCGTCGTACGGGTAGACGCCGACGGCGATCGTGGTGCCCAGCAGGATCAGCGCGACGAAGTAGCCGCGCTGGCCCCAGCGGATGGCCGAGGCGCCGATCAGGGCGAGGATGGGTATGGTGAAGCTGACCGCGATCAGCCAGATGCTCTGGGTGTAGTGGGTGGCCGGCCCGATCCACGGACCGAGCGCGTCCTGTCCATAGAAGAACCAGTTGCCCAGGCCCCGCAGCACCTCGGAGGCCTGCGAGCTGCTGGCGACCGTCTCGATCGTCTCGGTGAAGGCGAGGACGTTGAGGCCATAACCGGCCTGGGTGTAGAGCCCCGCGATCCACCACGCCGACGTGACGAGGACGACCAGCACCGCACGGGTGCACATACTCACGGCGGCGCCGAGTCGGACCTCGCGGGTACCCCAGACGGCGAACGGTATCCACAGCAGTGGGGCGAACAGGATGAAGATCAGGCTGGAGGCGTTGATGCTGCCGATCGTCGTGACCACGAGGGCGAAGGCGGCGGGGAAGCGCCATCCGGCGGGACGCCAGCCGGCCCGGCCGGGCTCCGCCTCGCGCAACCCGCGCACGGTGATGCCGATCAGCCAGCCCAGTCCGGCGTAGGGCAGCAGGATCGCCGAGATCCGCGCCTCGTATTCCAGGATGTAGGGCGAGAGCATGTAGCCGAACGCGGCGACGAACGCGAAGCGGTCGGGCCAGCGCAACGAGCGGAGCAAGAACAGCACGCCGGTGCCGGCGCCGAACAGGATGGAGCCCGTCCACAGCCGCTGCGCGACCCAGTCGGGCAGGCCGACGAGATCCAGCAGCCAGTAGAAGGCGCCCTGCGGAAACAGATAGCCGATGTTCTGATGGGTGACGGTGCCCATGCCGATGCCGGGGTCCCACATGGAGACCGCTCGGCGCAGCATCCGGCTCGGATCGAGGTAGAGGTATGCCTTGGTGTCGGCGCCGATCTTTCCCGGTGCCGTCGCCAGCAGCGGCAGATACGCCACGGCGGCCAGCACCAGGGTCGGCCAAGAGGGCGGTCGCCGCCGGCGGATCGCCGCCGAGGCCGGACCGGACTCGGGGCGACCGGACTCGGGGCGACCGGAAGCGGGGCGATCGGACGAGGCCGGACCGGAGGGCGACGTGGTCACGGTCACCGGATCACCGCAGTCACCGGTGCGGCCCAACCAGGTCCGCGGCCCGGGCCGCGCTKGAGCGGCGGCCTTGATGCCGGGCCGCCTCCCGGACTAGCGCCGCGAACGTCGAGCGAGCCGTCTGCGCCCAGGTGAAGGTCGCCGCATGCGCCAGCGCCCCGGCGGACAGGCGGGCGCGCAGATCGTGATCGGTCAGCACGCCGGCCAGTGTCTTGCCCAGGTCGGCCGGATCCTCCACCAACACGCCGGTCTCGCCGTCGACGACCGCGTCGGTGTGTCCGGCGATCTTCGTCGCGACCGACGGCGTGCCGCAGGCGGCGGCCTCGGTGATCGTCATGCCCCAGCCTTCACGGGCCGAGGCCGAGRCCAGCACCCAGGCGCGCCGATACAGCGTCAGCAGGGCGTCGTCGTCGACCCGCCCGACGAGGCGCAGCCAGCCGCCGGCTCCGGCAGCGGAGATCCGCTTCTCCAGCTCCACCCGCTCGTAGCCCTCGCCGACGATGACCGCCTCCATCGTCGGATGTTCGTCGTGGGCGTGGACGAGCCCGTCGATGAGGACGTCGAACCGTTTCACCGGCACCAGACGCCCGACAGCGAGGACGAGGGGATGCGGCGAGCGCTCGCCGGCGGGGGAGAAGGACGGGTCGATACCCGGCGGCACGACCGAGATGTTGCGCGGCGGCAGGCCGAGCAGGTCGATGATCTCGTGCCGGGACGACGGGGACAGCGTCAGGATGCGCGTACGCCGGTACAGCGGTGGTGCGATCTTGAATTCGACGGTCTCGCCGATCCTGGCCAGCTTCGGGGACAGCACCATCCGCCACATCTCGGCATGCACGTGGTGCAGGAACACCACCCGGGGGCAGCGGGCCCAGACCGGAGAGAAGAACGGCATCCCGTTCCAGATCTCGACCAGGCCGTCCCAGGGCCCGCCGCGGCCCAGCGCGCCGGACACCGCCGTGCGCGGGAAGACCGAGTACCGGCCCGCCTTGCGGACCACCGTGTAGCCGTTGCGGTGGACGGATTCCGGATGGCCGGACGCCACGGCCGTGCGCAGGCTCACGTCGATGCCGGCCTGCGCCCACAGCTCCGCGACCTTGTCGGCGTGCAGCTCCGACCCGCCCGACTCGGGGTCGTCGAGGTCACGCCAGGCCAGCATGTGCACGCGGCGCAGCCCCGAAGTCTCGACCAGCTCGGCGAGGGAGGGCCGGTGCGGCGCGGCCTCGATCCCGGGCGCTCCCACCTGCGCGGCCAAGAGGCCCGGCGGGACCGGGACGGCCGGTGGCACGACGAGGCCCGCGGGGGTCGGCGGGATCGTCGCGCCGGGGCCGCGCCGATTGCTCGCGGCGCTCATGCCCGAGCCGTCCGACGGGCGGCGGCGAGCACCGACAGGCCGGTGACGATGGCCAGCACGGCCTGGCAGGCGAGGTCGGCGCGGGCGGTGCTCGTCGGTGATCCGTCCGCCCACAGCATGAGGGGGACGGTCGCGGCGGCGGCCAGCCCCAKGGCCAGCAGTACGCCTCGCTCGCCGAGAGCGAGCAGGTAGTGGGTGAACAGCACGGTAGCTCCGAGACAGGTCATCGCTGCGGCCAAGGGGAGAAGCGCGCCGGAGGCATCGGTGAAGCGAGGGCCGAAGGCCAGGGAGAGAAGTGTGTCGGGTGCGAGGAGAGCGGCGGAGAGCAGCCCCAGCGCGGGGACGAGGAGTATCGCTAGCGTTGCTCCGAGTTGATGGAGGGCGTGCTGTCCGAGATGTCGTCGATCGGCGGCCTCCGGCAGCAGGAAGCCGGCCAGCACGACCGCCGCCAGTACGAGCACCTTGCTGGCCACCGAGACGGCCGCGTAAGAGCCCGACCGGTCGGGGGCGAGCCGGCCCTGCATGAGGACGTCGATGTTCTGCAGGAGGCCGAGCATCGCCAGCGCGACGAGAGCGGTGCCGACCTCGACGGCCAGCCGGGCCGTGGGCGCCGCGGGCGAGCCCGGCTCGGGCGACATTCCCACGACCGCGTCCGGGTGGCGGCGCAGCGTGGACCGCGTGTGGGCGAGGGCGGCCAGCACACCGAGCAGGACGGCGATCGCCGCGCCGGTCTCGTCCAGACCGGCGAGCACCAACCCGATCGTGAACACCGTCTTCACCGCGGCGTCGACGAGCAGGTTGGCGGCCAGCGCCGGATAGAGCCGGCCGCACTGCAGCAACCCCCGGTCGACGCAGAGCAGACACCAGGCGGCACCGGCGGTCACGATCTCGGCGACGCCGCCGGGACCGGGCAGCGACAGTTCGTGGGCCACGAAGCCCCGAGCGGCCACCGCGAGCATGGCGACGACCAGCACGAGCGCGACCCCGACCCGGCGGACCCGGCGGACCCACTGCGCCACCAGGTCCAACTGCCCGCTGTGCTGCCAGGTGGTGATCCGCCGGACCACCCCCACGAGCAGGGCGCTGCCCGGCATGGACACGATGAAGAAGATCGCGATCAGTTGGGCGACCGCGCCGTAGGATCGGGTACTCAGCGCGCGTGCGATGATCAGC
This sequence comes from Frankia sp. KB5, assembly GCF_002099325.1. NCBI lineage: Bacteria > Bacillati > Actinomycetota > Actinomycetes > Frankiales > Frankiaceae > Frankia > Frankia sp. KB5. Next base: position 12,115 of record NZ_MRUJ01000267.1, read on the forward strand.
GTGACGCCCATGTTGGCGAGGTTGGCGAGCAGGCCGGCCAGCGCCAGCGGGATGGCGCCGCGCACCGCCCCCCGCAGCCGGGTGCCCCGGGTCTGTTTCAGGCGTTTACGCAGCGTCCAGCCGTCGGCCGCGATCGCGGCCGACGCGCCGCCCGGCTGGGCGGTATTGCGCTTCATGCGGAGTCCTCCCCGACGACATACGCAGGGGTACTCCCCGCCCCGCGCAACGGAATGCCCGCGTGGGGCCGGTTCACCCGCGCCGGGGTGGTCGGCCGCCTGGTACGTCCGGGAACGGTGCTCAACGGATTGTCAGTGCCTTGTCGGCCGATTCCGTCTCGGTGGCGACGTCGGCGTCCACCATCATCGCCACCAACTCCTCGAACCCCACCCGCGGCTTCCACCCCAACACCTCCCGCGCCTTCGACGAATCCCCCACCAGCACATCCACCTCAGCCGGCCGGAAAAACCGGGGATCCTGCCGCACGAACCCCGACCAGTCCGAGATCCCCACCCGCCCGAACGCCACATCCAACAACTCCCGGATACTGTGCGTCTCCCCGGTCGCCACCACATAATCGTCCGGCGCGTCCTGCTGCAGCATCCGCCACATCGCCTCCACGTAATCCCCCGCGAAACCCCAGTCCCGCCGCGACTCCAGATTCCCCAACGACAACGAGTCCTGCAACCCCAACGAAATCCGCGCCACCGCCCGCGAGATCTTCC
>NZ_MRUJ01000268.1:0-1946 GCF_002099325.1 Frankia sp. KB5
GTCCGGCTGCGTTCCCCCTACACCGGCGGGCCGGTGCTGGAGGACGACGGCGAGATGCACGTCATCCTCTGGGTGCTCTGGGACGAGGACGAGGGCCACGAATCGGGGATGGTCCCCTTCCGGCGCAAGCGCGACGGCACACCCGTCTTCGACGCGTTTGACGACTCGGACTACATCTTCTCGATTCCCCTGAGCCCCGGGGGCGGCCCCGGCCTCGTCCTGCTGCGGGAACTGCTCGACGAGAACCTGCAACGGCGACGCACCCGCCCCTAACCTGCCCCGCCAGGCACGTGGCCGGTTCAGCGCGGGCTGACGTGGTTCAACCAGCGCACCAGCGGGGCGGCGCCGTCCCGGGCCAGGTCGATCACGGTCGCGGTGTCCCGTAGCGCGCGGGCGACGAGCACCCCGGCGACCGCGACCGGGCCGGGATGCCGGCTCGCGAGGTAGGCGAAGTCGCCGTCGCCCGTCACCAGCAGCAACGGCTCCTCGTCGCTGCGGTAGGCACCCGCGAGCGCAAGATCCGCGCGCTGCCAGCCCTCGGCGGCCACCAGCCGGCACTGCGCCGGCCAGCGTACCGCCGCCAACCGCCCGGCCGCGCCCGCTGCGGTCACCGCGCACCCGTAGCCGCCGACGATCCGCATCGTCACCGTCATCCACCGGGCCGCGAGATTGTCCGCGTCCGCCAGGACCTGCACCACAACCCCAGGACCATAGCCAGCGGCCGGCGGCACGGGACGTGCATGGCCGCATACGGTGGACAAGCCCACGCGCCGGCTACACCCTCAACCGCCGTTCCACCGCCACGGAATCCGGAACGGTATTTCCCGGACCCTGCTGGAGGCCGCGATGAACGACGCCACCTGGAGCCTGGTGACCGACGTCGTGGACCGCGTCCAGCAGTCCATCCGGATGACCGACTACCCGGCGATCGTCATCCTCGACGGGGACCGCCGCCAGATCCTGTCCGACTACGACTACGTCCAGAGCGAGACCGCCCGGACCGGCTTCGAGAACCGCGCCGCCGAGCTCGCCCGCACCCTGCACGCCCGCCGGTTCACCTTCGCCGTCCCGCAGATCATCGAGACGCTCCCTGGCAGCCTCGAAGCCCACGCGTTCTCCGTCCGGCCCCTGCGTAACGGCGAGCAGGAAAGCGTGGTCTGGACCGCCTACGACGCCGACGACGGCGTCGACTACGGCTGGGCCCCCTACACCCGCCGGCCAGACGGCCAGCCCGTCTTCGACAAGCCCACCACGTTCCACCTGCCGGCCCGGCCCACCGACACCTTCCCTGGCGTCCGCCTGCTCCGCCTTCTCACCGACGACGAGTAGGCCAGATGAGTAGGCCAACGCCCGCCTAGCCTTGTCCCGGGCCCGCCCACCGGGCGTTCCCGGGCCGCCAGCCTCGGCCGGCTCGCCCTCCGCGCGTTCGCTGAGCGGCCAGCGCGCTCAGCGAACGACCCGAGCCGGTAAGCGGCTGTGCCCCGCCCGCCAGCCAGAAGCGCTGGGAGCCCACGTCCCAGCGTGTGCGAGCGGGCGTCATCTACCGCTGTCTCTGAGCCGCTGCCCAGCTTCCCGGTCGGCATGCCGCCGACCGCCCGCAGGGTGGGCGCCGATGTCGGCGACACCGCCTCCCGGTCCTCGTTGTGCGCCGGGTCGCGCTCGCACGGCGACGCATCGCGGGGGCCGGCGTCCGCCACCTGCGCTAACTCTCGGAGATCTTCCATGCCCGCATCTGACGACTTTCCGCTACCAGATGGGTACACGACGCTTCGAGTCTCTCCGCGTTCCCGGCTCATCCACTGCACGCTCCCCGATGCGGAGGTAACCCTCTGCGTTCGCAGGTTCGGCGAGCGGACGCTGTCCCCGGACCGGACTGGCCCCGCCGCAGCCGTGTGCGAGCGCTGCGCAAGCGTGGCGGCCCTGCACCCGCTCGACCGGTTCCCGCC
>NZ_MRUJ01000028.1:0-8444 GCF_002099325.1 Frankia sp. KB5
CGGGCGAGGCCGCGTTCGGTCGCGGTGAACAGCCTCATCGCGATGCCCGGCGTGCGCGCCAGCGTCGCGGCGAACCGGTCGACATCCACCACGTCCACTCCGACGCCCACCACCGCCACCCGGAAAGGTTCCCACAAACGCGGTGTTGCGCCGCCGTCGGCACCGGGGTGGCCGGTGAGGTCCCCGCCAGCCGGTTCACGCCCATCTCGCCGAGGGCGCCCGCGCCCCGCTGATCAACGCTTCGTCGATCAGTGCGTCGCAGCCCGCCCTGGGGCCGATCCGCCGTTGCCGTCGTCCTTAGCTGTCGCCATCGGGAGCGGTGCGGCCCTTGTCCGCGCCGGTGCCCGTGGCGGCACCCTCCGGTCTCATCGGGGGCTCGACGTCGTCCCCGGCGAGGATCCGGTAGAGACCACGGYGGGTCTCGGCGAGCAGGGACCGCGCCGCGGCGATCTGCGCTTCGTCTCCGGCCTGGGCCACCTGGACGATGGCCGCACCGACGGCGAACGCCAGCGTTCGCAAACTGGTGAGATCGTCATCGACCGCCGCCGCAGCAGTCTCCCACGGCTTGCGCTCCCCTGCGCGTGCCTCGACGTGCGCCCGCCCGGCGTCGGTGAGATGGAAGACTCGCTTGCCCTCCGCCTCCTCCGCGCGCACGAGACCCTCGTCGGCCAGCAGTGACAGGACCGGGTAGACCGACCCCGGGCTCGGCCGCCAGATGCCACCGCTGCGCTCCGCAAGCTCGCGGATCATCTGGTAGCCGTGCATGGGCTCCTCGGCCAGCAGCGCGAGCAGCGCCTCCCGGACGTCGCCCCGCCCCACCTTCGGCCCACGGCCGCCGAAGCTGCCGGGGCCACCGAAGCCGGGGCCGCCGAAGCCCGGACCGAACCCCGGACCGGGAAAGCCGCCGAACGGCCAGCCCGGTCCGCCCCGGCGGCCTCTCGGCCCGCCTCCCGCGTGCCCACCGTGCTCACGATGCCCACCGTGCTCACGATGCCCACCGTGCTCACGATGCCCACCGTGGCCGCCACGGCCGACGCGACCGGCCCGACCGCTCTCGGGGTGGTCCTGCTCGCCGGCCACCRCCTCCGACCGGCCACCACACTGCCCCCAAGCGCTCATCGCCTCGAAGAAGTCCCGCAGCCGGGACGGGCCGAACCCGGCCTCGCATCCCCAGTGGCCCCATGGGCCCGGCATCACCTGTGAAACCATGATCATTCCCTTCGAATCGGCGCGACCGGAGCAATCCGCTCACGCTCCATCACGTAGRCTCACGATATATCGCGATGCAATCGATGACAAGACCTACTCGGCTAGGCATCCCCGAACCGCGCGAATTCCGTAGGATTGAGMAGTGATCATTTCGGGGTCCGGGGAGAACGGGCACGGCGGAGACGCCGTCACCCCGCTCGAGGCAGCCTTCGAGGAACGCGCCTGCGCACAGCACGCCGGCACCGACGTCTTCATGGAAGGGGTGAATCTGGCTCTTCTCGGTCGAGTCGAACAACTCCGTATCCGCCCCACCAACGCATCCGGCACGGTGGACGACGACGGTTCGTACGAGGTCCGCCTGGAGGCGGCCGACGACGGGCCACGGACGGGCTGTACCTGCACCGAGGGATCCACCGGCTCGTTCTGCCGGCACGCGGTCGCGGTCGCCCTCGTGGCCACCGGCTCGGCGGGGCTCGCCGAGGACGACGAGGGGGAGGACGGCACGATCCTCGGCGAGGAGACCCTCTTCACCGACGACCCGGTCCACGCCGCGATGCGCGTCTTCCTCAGCCGCGCCCCTCGCGCCGAACTTGTCGAGACCCTGCTCGACGCCGCCGACGACAACGACGCCGTCGCCGATGCGCTGTGGGAGGCGACGGTCGCCTGGCACGGCCGTCAGCACGGAGCGACGCCGTCCACCTGACCGGCAGGCCCCTGACCCGCAGGCCCGAGCCCCCGCAGCCCGATGCCAGGGGCCCCACACTGCGCCGAAGGCGCCGTCGACTACCCCAGGAAGCTCGCCGAAGGCGAGCTGACAGAAACCCCGAACGGCGCCCGATGCCAGGGGCCCCCACACTGCGCCGAAGGCGCCGTGTGGGGAAGGCGCCGTGTGGGGAAGGGCTTACTCGACTGTCACCGACTTCGCCAGGTTACGCGGCTGATCGACATCGAGGCCGCGCGCAAGCGCCAGCTCGCACGCGAAGACCTGCAGCGGTAGCGTCGTGACCAGGGGCGCGAACAGCGACGCGGTCGCGGGCACGCGGATGAGATGATCGGCGAACGGTTCGACGGCGGTGTCGCTCTCTTCCGCGATCACGATCGTGCGGGCGCCACGCGCCCGGACCTCCTGGATGTTGGAAACGATCTTTCCGTGCAGGTTGGCACGACCCCGCGGGGACGGCACAACGACGAACACCGGCAGGCCGGGCTCGATGAGCGCGATCGGCCCGTGCTTGAGCTCCCCCGCCGGGAACCCCTCGGCGTGCATGTAGGCGAGTTCCTTGAGCTTGAGGGCCCCTTCCAGGGCCACCGGGTACCCCACATGACGACCGAGGAATAGCACCGCCTTCGCGTCGGCCAGGGCGCGGGCGAGCTCCCGCACCGGCTCGACCGTTCCCAGCGTCCGTTCGATCAGCTCGGGCATGCGCTGGAGCCGCTCGACGTACGCGGCGACCTCGTCGCCGTAGAGCACGCCGCGCACCTGGGCCAAGAACAGGCCGACGAGAAGGCACGCGGCGACCTGCCCGAGGAAGGTCTTGGTGGACGCGACCCCCACCTCCGGGCCGCAGCGGGTGTACAGCACCGCATCGGACTCCCGAGGGATCGTAGAACCGTTGGTGTTGCAGATGGCCAGCACCCGCGCCTTCTGCTCGCGCGCGTGTTTGACCGCCATCAGCGTGTCCAGCGTCTCGCCGCTCTGGCTGATCGCGATGACGAGGGTGGACCGGTCGAGCACCGGGTCGCGGTAGCGAAACTCCGAAGCCATCTCGACCTCGCAGGGCAGCCTGGTCCAGTGCTCGATTGCGTACTTYGCGATGAGGCCGGCGTGGTAGGCGGTGCCGCAGGCGACGATGAAGACCTTGTCCACGTCCCGGAAATCCTGGCCAGACAGCCGCTCCTCGTCGAGCACGATCGCACCGTCGGCGGAAAGCCGACCGCGCAGCGTGTCTGCCAGGGCGGTCGGCTGCTCGCTGATCTCCTTGAGCATGAAGTACGGGTAGCCGCCCTTCTCGGCGGCGCTGGCATCCCAGTCGACGTGGTAGCGCCGACCCTCGATGATCTGGCCGCCGAAGTCGGTCACCGTCGCACCGTCCCGGCGGGCCTCGACCACCTGATCCTGCCCGATCTCCAGCGCCTCCCGGGTGTGGGCGATGAAGGCCGAGACGTCGCTGGCGAGGAAGGTCTCCCCCTGACCGAGCCCCACGACCAGCGGGCTGTTACGCCGGGCCCCGACAACCACCTCCGGGAAGTCGCGGTGCAGCACGACCAGGGTGAACGCGCCTTCCAGCCGCCGGCAGACCCGTCGCAGCGCGACGGTCAGCGGATGCGCGCCCCCGTCGTACCCGCGGTCGGCACCAGCACCAGCACCGGTGCCGGTGCCGGTGCCGGTGCCGGTGCCGGCAAGCTCGACTTCGAGGAGATGGGCGACGACCTCCGTGTCGGTCTCACTGGCGAGCTCGTGGCCGACCGTCTCCAGCTCGACCCGCAACGCGGCGAAGTTCTCGATGATCCCGTTGTGGATGACGGCGATGGCGCCGGTGCAGTCGGTGTGCGGATGGGCATTCGCGTCGGTTGGTCCACCATGCGTGGCCCACCGGGTATGCCCCATGCCTGTGGTGCCGGGCATCGGCCTGGAATCCGGATTCTCGGCGAGCAGCTTCTCGAGGTTGGACAGCTTGCCGGCACGACGCGCCGTCCGCAGTGCCCCGGCGCCGACCACGGCGACACCCGACGAGTCGTAACCGCGGTACTCCAACCGCCGCAGACCGTTCAACGCGACATCCAGGGCCGCCTGGTCGCCGACGTAACCGATGATCCCGCACATGCGGCTCAGCGTACGCAGGTTCCCGGGGGTGAGAGCGTACCGGGGGAGGCTCGGGGCAAGGTGTCCGCTTGTGGCCGCGGCGGGACCGGTCAGCGGCGGGACCGGTCAGCGGCGGGACCGGTCAGCGGCGGGACCGGTCAGCGGCGGGACCAGTCAGCGGCGGGATCGGTCAGCGGCGGGATCGGTCAGCGCGCCGGCGGCAACGCGGTGCGCACGACGGCGGCGAGCCGCTGTGCGACCGCCCGCGCGGCGGCGTCGGTGCCCGCCTCGACCATCACCCGCACGAGGGGTTCGGTGCCGGACGACCGCAGCAGCACCCGACCCTCGTCACCGAGTTCCGCCTTGGCCAGGGCGACGGCCCGCAGCAGTTCCTCATTGGTGTCCACCTGTGTCCGGTCGACGCCACGCACGTTCACCAACACCTGGGGCAGCCGGGTCATCGCCTTGGTGAGCTCGCCGAGCGGTTGTCCGGTCTCGGCGACCCGGCCCAGGATCCGCAACGCCGTCAACAACCCATCGCCGGTCGTCGCGTGGTCCAGGAACACCACGTGCCCGCTCTGCTCACCGCCGAGCACGTAGCCTCCGGCGCGCATCGTCTCCAGCACGTACCGATCTCCGACGGGTGTAGTGACGACGGTGATACCGGCCTCCCGCATCGCGTGGTGAAAGCCCAGATTCGACATCACGGTGACCACCACCGTGTCGTCGACCAGCTCACCCCGCTCGGCCAGCGCCAGAGCACACATCGCCAGGATCTGGTCGCCGTCGACGACCTCACCGGTCGCGTCCACGGCGAGGCAACGGTCCGCGTCGCCGTCATGGGCGATGCCGACGTCGGCGCCGTGCGCCACGACCGCGGCACGCAGGCTGTCGAGATGGGTGGCACCGCTGCCGTCGTTGATCGCTATCCCGTCGCCGTCGGCGTGCAGCGCGACGACGTCGGCTCCGGCCGCCCGCAGCACCCGAGGGGCCAAGGTGGAGGCGGCGCCCTGGGCACAGTCGACGACGACCCGCAGGCCGTCGAGCGGCACCGGCAGCGTGGCCAGCAGATGCGCCGCATACCGGTCGAGGAGAACCGGTTCGTCGCGGACCCGACCGACGTCGGCGCCGACGGGACGGCGGCTGGGAGGTAGGGCCATCCGCCGCTCGATGGCATCCTCGACCTCGTCGGGCAGTTTGAGGCCGCCGGCGGCGAACAGCTTGATGCCGTTGTCCGGCATCGGGTTATGGCTGGCGGAGAGCATGACGCCGAACATCGCGCCGCTGGCCGCGACGGCGTGAGCCACCGCGGGCGTGGGTGCCACCCCGATCCGGGCCACGTCGGCACCGGAGGCCGCGAGCCCGGCGACCACCGCGGCCTCCAGGAACTCCCCGGAGGGCCGCGTGTCCCGGCCGACGACCACTACCGGCTTACCGCGGCCGGAGGGCCCGCTGGTCCGGTTCGGCCCAGCGAGGACCTCGACCGCCGCGGAAGCCAGCGACAACGCCTGCTCCGCGGTCAGATCGATGTTGGCGACACCTCGGACGCCGTCGGTGCCAAAGAGCCTCACCATTGAGGTCTCCCTCGTCGAAGATCGTGGCGGAGACCGAGGGGGGCACCGGTGGCACCGATCCCCTCCGGGAGCACGCCTCCGGGGGCACGCCCGCGAAGGGGATCCAAGGTCAGCGCTTGCTGTACTGCGGAGCCTTGCGGGCCTTCTTGAGCCCGTACTTCTTACGCTCCTTGACCCGAGCGTCACGGGTCAGGAAGCCGGCCTTCTTCAGGGTAGGCCGGGACTCCTCCTCCGCCAGCGTCAACGCGCGGGCGAGGGCGAGCCGCAGCGCACCGGCCTGCCCGGAGACGCCGCCGCCGTGCAGCCGGGCGACGATGTCGTACGACTCCATCCGATCCAGTGCCTTGAGCGGCTCGTTGACGAGCTGCTGGTGCACCTTGTTCGGGAAATACTGCTCAAGCGTGCGCCCGTTGAGCGTCCACTGCCCGGTCCCCGGGAGCAGACGCACCCGGACGACCGCCTCCTTGCGCCGCCCGGTGGCGCGGGGATTGCCCTGTACGTCGGTCACGACAGYCACGTCGCGTTCCTTCCTCGGTTGATGCGTGGTTCCCGGGGCCGATACCGCCGGGCGGGAAGAGCCCGCCCGGCGACCGGCTCAGGAGGTCCGCGGCTACTGCGCGACCTGGATGATCTCGAACGGGGTGGGCTGCTGCGCCTGGTGCGGGTGAGTCGGACCCGCATAGACCTTCAGCTTGGTCCCCTGGRCTCGGCCGAGCTTGTTCTTCGGCAGCATGCCCTTGATCGCCTTCTCGACGATGATCTGCGGACGGGTGTCGAGCAGCTCCCCGTAGGAGGTGCTGCGCAGACCGCCCGGGAAGCCGGAGTGCCGGTGGTACTGGGYCTGCTCCCGCTTGTTCCCGCTCAGGGCGACCTTACCCGCGTTGATCACGACGACGAAGTCGCCGGTGTCGATATGCGGAGCGAAGTACGGCTTGTGCTTTCCACGCAGGAGCGTGGCGGCCTGGGTCGCCAGCCGACCGAGCACCACGTCGGTGGCATCGATGACGTGCCACACACGCTGGACATCCGCGGGCTTGGGCTGGTACGTGCGCACAGGTCTGCCTTCTCGTTCGGACGATCCCGCCAGGAGACTCCCAAGGGGCCTCTCGCGGATCTCGTCAAGAATGTGGAGCGCGCAGACGGGACGTGTCACGCGCAGCAGTCTTTGAGGTTACCAGGCGATCGGAGCGGTCCACCGGGGGGGCACGGAAGGCTGGAGTATCGGGAGTACGGGAGTACGGGAGAGCACCGGGAGTACGGACATGCAGTCGGTCCGGCCACCGACCATGGACACCTGACCGCGCTGAATCCCGCCGACAACCTGGCTATTCTCACCAGGATGACGGAGATGGGCAGCGGGCGATCTGACGGGCGCGAGGGGCCCGGGGCCCCCGGGCACGAGGGGCCGACCCCGCTGTCCGGAGGCGCCTGCCATGATCGGGCGTCTCCCGCGCCTGCCGAGGGCCGTCGGTCGGCCGGCGCGTCGAAGGGCGCGTCGGAGGGCGGCGGTCCGGCCTGCCGGGGAGGCACCACGGGCCCGACAGCGGCGACGATTCCCCGCCCGGGTGGCGCGCACCCCGACCTCGACGGCTGGACTCCCCCGGCCGACGATCCCCTGTTCGGGGGGTCCCGGACGTACTCGTTCTCGCCGAAGCCGACCTCCCTGCGGATCACGCCGCCCGACACCACGCCGCCCGACGTAACACCGTCCCCGACCACCACGAGCTTGAGCACGGGGCCAGCCGGGACCGGCGCCGCATCCGTGCCGCCGTCCGGTCCGACCCGCTATGAGCGCCCGGCATCCCGTCCACGGGACTCGGACACGCCGGCCTATCCGGGTGTCTCCCCACGCCCGGGTGTCTTCCCCGACACGGATGCCGTTACCGGCGGTCCCACCCTCATCGGTGAAACCGGCGAATCCCACCCACCCCCCGCGGCTGACAGCGGATTCGGCGACGGCGATCCGGTCGACGGCGATCCGATCAACGGGTCGGCACCGTCCGCCACCGCCGCATCGAGCGCCCGTGGCGCGTACCCGCCGAGGTGGGGGCGGAGCACTCAGGACCAGGCCGGGGACCGTGGGGTCCGCAGCGCTCGGCGGCTGCTGGCCGGCGTCGCCGGGGCCGTCCTCGTCCTCATCGCGGCGGTCGCGGTCGTGGCGGTGCGCAGCGGGGACAACGGGCGYAGCGGGGACAACGGGAACAAGACGCCCACCACCCGGCAGACGCTCCCACCGATCCCGGCAGGCTTCCTCGACAGCGCGACCCTCGACTCCGATCCGGTGACCGCCAACGAGTTCTTCTCCGACGAGCAGGTCGAGGCCGAAGGACGGAACTACCGACGGCTCGCCCGCAAACTGGACAACAGCTGCCCGGATCTCACTGGTGATCTGGTCACACAGCTCAAGGACCGGCGCTGCCGGCAGGTGGTGCGGACGCTGTTCCTCAGCACCCCGAGGGACGGCGAACGCCAGGTGTTGGCCGGCGTCACCGTCTTCGTCCTCGACAAGCTCGCCACCGCCACCGCCACCGCGGACATCCTCAACCAGGGACGCGGTGGCATCGTGCCCCTCCCCGTCCCGGCCAACTCGATTCCGAACGCGCGGATCACCGGCCCGGGTGGGAACAACTCGTGGCGGGGCGCGATCACCCGCGGGCACTACCTCATCTACACGCAGGTCGCCTACACCGACGGCACCCAGGGTGCGGGGATCGATCCCGCGCTGCGGAACGCCCAGACCGATCTGAGCACGCTCGCGACCGAGCCCATCGGAGACCGAGCAGTACTCGGCCACGGTCCGCGCCACTGACTCACCGGCGACCACTGACTCACCGGCGACCACTGACTCACCGGCGACC
>NZ_MRUJ01000269.1:0-9343 GCF_002099325.1 Frankia sp. KB5
AGATCCAGCGGGAACGCGGCGACTACGCCGGCCGGGTCCTCTCGATCCGCGAAGGGGACCTGCGCACCCTCGCCACCCTCTACACCCTCGACCGCAACCAGCTGCTCGACAGGCTCCAGCAGTGGGAGGTGCTCGACCCGACGAGCGCCACCCCGGACATCTCCGACACCGCCGGCACCTGGGCACCGTGATCCAGCCGGCAGCACGTCCGCTGCCGCGCCCCCGCCATGCACGGCGGGAGGGGCGCGCAGACGCGGACAACCTCCATGGCGCTTCCCCGACGGAGATCCTTGGGCACTGGGTCGGGCCCGGCCGCAGACTCACCGGCCTACTACCCGTGATCCCGTTGCCGTGGCCCACCGGCGTAATGCCCGTCGGTGAGCCACGGCCATCAGGGCGACCGCGTGGCGGCTGCTCATCGCTGAGCAGTTCGGCCGCCACGCACAGCCCTTTCGGGCCTACTCGTCGTCCTGTTCGTTGCGGTCGGCCGCCTCCTGCGCCCGCACGTCGAAGCCACTCTGCGCGGTGTCGGAGCACGGGTCCTGCCACGCTGCCTCGCTGATCCGGTCAGCTGCCTCGCGGTCCATCGGCGTCGACTTACCCATTACGCACTCCTTGCATCCTCCTGTCCCGGTGACGTCACGGGACCGACGTGCCCGGTCGCGTGCGGCACGGCCAGGCGATGCCCAGGGATACGACAGCGCCACGACCCGGACGGCCGGATCGCCCTGCTGACGCCGCGAGCGGGCTCCGAGTTGGGCAGCACCTCGGTGACGAGCCCGCGAGGAAAATGAATCCGAGAAATAGACTATCGCGCTCGCCCGGACAGCGCTGGGCGAGCGCGCTTGAATACTCCAGTCCGACGTTGCACCCGGTGCGAATAAATCGCACCTGTAGGTTTTCATCTGGTTTGTTCCGCAGCTACGCTGCCGTCTGGGCGGCGACGATTTTCTCGCCGATCTGTCACCGGCGAGGCTTCTCGCCGATCTGTCCTTTTCTACGGCAGCGCCTTCGTCTGGGTTGGCCGTCTGTCCTTGGCCGCGGCTGTGCCGTCCTCGCGGCCATCTCCGGAGCGAGTCGATCGAGGACGACGTCGGCCGTGACGGCGGAACGGGCGGGCGTCGCGACCATCACGTCGCCACCGCCGTCACGTGCAGCGGGTAGAGCAGGATGGACGCGTGCAGGACGAGTTGAGCATCGACGCACGGGTCGTTCGGGCTGCCCGACGGTACCGGCGTCGCCGCGCGGCGATACCGATCGCCGCGCAGCTCGCGCTCCTGGTTCCCGGCCTCACCCTGACCGTCATGTGGCCGCCCTTCACGCATCACAGCGCCGTCCGTACTCTCGGGGCCAGCGGGCTGACCGCGCTGGGCGGCGCCGTCGGCCTCGTCCTCTACAGCGAGCGGATCACCTGGGTCCTGGACAGGGCACCGCTCGCGCCCGCCCGCGTCCGCGTCGCGTACTACGCCCTGGCATTACGTAGAACCATCCGCGACTCAGCTCTCACGGGGATCACGCGAGACCTCGAAACCATCCGGGTCCTCTACCTGATCGCCGACGCGGCACGCCGCATGGCCGGCAGCCACGGCGACACCATCCCCGGATGGGCCGCCAACGACCTTTCCACCACCGCGCTCGACGACGCGGACCACGCCCACCGGCACGTCCTCGACGGCCTCGGCCACATCCTCGCCACCATCGAGACAGCGCGAGACGTGGTCCTGTGCGTCCCCACCGGCGACAGACCCGCCAGACCCGACCCCCGGGAATCCTTCATCCTGAGCGCCGCCACGCTCGACCGCGCCTGCCGCAGCGCTCTCGACCTCGCCACCCTCGCCCTCATCGTTCCCCGAACGTGAGCGCCGCCGAGCAGACCCCCACGACCCAGGTCACCAGCTACGCGGAGCTGCACGTTCCCTGTCGAGGACCGTAAGAGGGTGCCGTGATCGGCTGGAACGGACAAGGAAATCTGGGCCACCTGTGTAGGTCGTCGGCCGTTGTGGTGGCCGTCACCCGGCTGCCACGCTAGGTGACCGACGGGGGTCCAGTACGCCCTCGGCGACCTGCTCGGCCGGCCAAGGTCAGGTCGCGGTCTCCGCGACTGCTGACAGATGATCAAGTCGCGGTCTGTGCATAGCCGCGCGGTCCGCTGTCCCGCCCCGCTGGTCGCGAGTATCAGGTCGGCCCCAGTTACCGTGTCGGAATGCCTCGACGTGTCGTGATTGACGGCAACATCGTCGACTACCTGTACGACTACCCAGGTGCCCGGCAAGCCGTCAAACAGGCCACCGGCGCGGGCCAGCTCGAACTGCTCGTTGATCAGATCGTGGTTGACCAGATCGCCAGGACAAGAGACTCGGTCCGGCGAGAGCGCATGCTCGCGCATGTCGCCGAGCTGTGCAGCTACGTCCCCCAGGGCGCGTCGGCGTTCGGCATCGGGCGGTTCGGATTCGGACCGTTCGGGGGCGCCGCCCCTGCCCAGCAGCCGGTCGTATCCGCGGTCCGCGGCAACGCAACCAACATCGGGACCGTCCTAGACTCGATCATCGCGGCGACTGCGCACCGCGAGCACGCCGCCCTGGCCACCAACGACGCAAGACTTCGCGCGAGGGCCGCGGCTGAAGGCGTCGAGACGCTCACCCCCGCACAGCTGTTCGCCGAGGTCGGATTCGACCTTGGCACGGCGATCGCCACACCGATGCTGCCCGCCGTCCCGGACGGGCACGCGGCCCAGAGGCGGTCGGATCGCTGAGACGGTGGCGGGCCGGCGAGAGACGACCGTGTGCCGGCCGCGTACCGCAGGGAGGCGCCGCGACTAAGATCGTTGTGCCGCCGGTAGCGGGCCGAATCGTGTCGATCGGGCACCCGGCGGCCCGTCATGGCGACCACGCGCCCTGACAGAAGCTGGAGCGGCAGCCGGCGGACAGGCTGTGCGGAAGGAGCGCTGGTCGATGGCGGGTCTCAATTTCGGGAAGCTGTCCACGCGCTCCGTGGTGGACACCGCGACCGAGCCTCGAAGGATCTTCGCCGCACTTCCGGCGCGTGATCCGAAGTACGCCCGGCCCTGGGATGTGCAGGCGCAGGTGTGGGACCGCTGGCACGCACGTCGCCAGGAGTCCGACCTGCTGGTGAAGATGAACACCGGCGGCGGCAAGACGGTCGTCGGGCTGATGATGCTCAAGAGCTGCCTCAACGAAGGCGTAGGGCCGGCTGTCTACGTCACGCCTGACCGCTACCTCGCCGAGCAGGTCCGCGACGAAGCCGCTGCCCTGGGCGTCGAGGTCACCGACGATCCTCACTCGGGACGGTTCCAGGCAGGTAAAGCAATCCTGGTCACCCACGTCCACAAGGTGATCAACGGGCGATCGGTGTTCGGGGTGGTCGGTGATGTGCGGCAGCGCATCGACATCGGCTCGCTGCTGGTCGATGACACCCACGCCTGCCTGGCGACGTTGGAGCACCAGCTCACCCTCACCATCCCCCGAACGCACCCGGCCTACCGAGCCGTGGCCGGCCTGTTCGACGACGCGTTGAGAGCGCAGTCGCCGTCCGCGTTCCGTGACCTCGCCGAGGACGTGCCGGGTGTCGCGCTGCGGATTCCCTACTGGGCCTGGTGCGATCGCCAGGAACAGGTCCTCGACGCGCTTCACCCGCACCGCGAGAGCACCGGGTTCCAGTTCGTGTGGCCGCTCGTCCGCGAGGTCCTACCGCTGTGCGACGTGGCGATCAGCTACGGCCAGATCGAGGTGAAACCGCCCTGTCCGCCTATCGACCGCATCCCGAGCCTGTCCCGTGCCAAGCGGCGGATCTACCTCACCGCCACGCTCGCCGACGACAGCGTCTTGGTGACGCACTTCGACGCCGTGCCCTCGACGATCGACAGGCCCGTCACGCCGGCGACCGCCGACGACCTCGGCGACAGGATGATCCTCACTCCGCTGGAGACACATCCTGGAACGACCGACGAGGAGGTCCGGGAGTTCCTGGCCGAGCAGGCGCAGCGCCACAACGTCGTGGTGATCGTGCCCTCCGGGCGCCGAGCCGACCAGTGGCGGGACGTCGCCGACGCCGTCTACGACAAGAACTCGATCCACGACGGCGTCCTCGCCCTGCGGGAGGGACACGTCGGCCTCGTGGTCCTGACTAACAAGTACGACGGTATCGACCTGCCAGGCGACGCGTGCCGCATCCTGGCCTTGGACGGACTGCCCGAGGCGTACGACGCCCTCGACCGGATCGAGGCGCTCGCTTTGGGGGACAGCGACGCGATGGTCACCCGTCAGATCCAGCGCATCGAGCAGGGCATGGGACGGGGGGTCCGCTCGAACGACGACTACTGCGTGGTCCTACTCCTCGGCTCGAAGCTCACACAACGGCTCCATCACGCGGGCGGCGCGGCTAAGTTCAGTCCGGCGACCCGCGCCCAGCTGGACCTGTCCAGGCAGGTCGCCGACATGCTGCACGGCAAGCCCTTCACCGACCTCGACGCCGTCGTCAAGCAGTGCCTCGACCGTGATCCAGACTGGGTGGCGGCCGGTCGAGACGTTCTTGACGGTGTCACCTATCCGTCCACCGGTACCGTGTCCCCGGTCGCGATCGCCGAGCGGGAAGCGTTCAGGCTCGCGGAACTCGGCCGCTACCGGGAAGCCCACGACAAGATCCGCGAGGCGGTCAACGCCGTCGGCGGGGACCGGCGCCAACAGGGGTGGCTCAAGCAGCGGGCCGCCGGCTACCTGCACCTGATCGACCCCGCCGCGGCTCTTCAGATGCAGAAG
The DNA here is from genome assembly GCF_002099325.1 of Frankia sp. KB5. Classification (NCBI taxonomy): domain Bacteria; kingdom Bacillati; phylum Actinomycetota; class Actinomycetes; order Frankiales; family Frankiaceae; genus Frankia; species Frankia sp. KB5. The sequence goes on from NZ_MRUJ01000269.1 coordinate 4,776, forward strand.
TCCGCCCAGAACGACAACAAGGAGCTTCTCCGGCCTCGCGACGGTGTCGAGTACCACCGACTGGGTGGCGTCGCCGACCAGGCTCGCCAGGCGGCCGACTTCATGGCCGAGCACTACGACAACGGCAACGATCTGATCGTCGGCGTGGCGGCGGTCGTTGACGACCTCGTCCCCAGTCCTGACCCGACACGCGTTCCCGCGTTCGAGCAGGCGGTACACGACCTCGGTCTGCTTCTCGGTTTCGGTGCACAGCGCCCGGAACGGGACACCGGGGAAGGCCCGGACGTGCTGTGGTCCCTGGGCAACCTGGCGTACCTGGTCATCGAGTGCAAGAGCGGCTCCACCTCCGACTGGATCTGGAAGAGCGAAGCCGAGCAGCTGTCACACTCCGTCGACTGGTTCATCGAGAAGTACGACCAGACCTGCAAGCCGGCACCGGTCCTCATCCATCCCGTCGCCGCCCTACACAGCCAAGCCTCTGCGCGCGCGAGCGCCCTCGTGATCACCTTCCCCAAGCTGGAACAACTGCGTGAGGCAGTGACCAAACATGCGGCGGCGTTGGCCGCTGGCAATGCGTACCGCGAGCCAGACAAGGTCAGCAGCCAGCTGGCGGCCCGGAAGCTCACGGGCAAGTCCTTTGCCCAGCAGTGGGGAGTCTCGCCGAAGAAAAGTCGGTGACGGCGACCAGGACAACATCGCGCAGAAGAAGGGACCAGGGCCCGCGCGGGCGTTGCTGGCCCCGAGCTGCGACCTGCGCCGACTGCCCGATCCTCTGGAAGTCGGTTCGTTCGGTGGGAAATCCGCGGCGTGACTGGCGGAGACCGAATCGTCCGGAACCGCCATACGGGACCTGTCCCACCTAGGCTCTCGAAGCGTCACGTCGTCGCTGCGAACTCCCGGGAGTACTGTTCGGAGTCGCCGCTGGGTGTCCACCTTGGGTCGGTGACCCCTGGGTGGCCAGGCGGAAGGTAGTGGTCCTGCCCTGCCCGCATTCGCTCCCACTGTCGGCGCTCCCAGCCCTCAAGCGCTGGATAGCGGTCGACCACCTGGGCCACGCCACATTTCTGGAACCGCTGTCCGCACCTGCACCGGTCACCGGCTCCCTCACGATGTAGGAGGCGGAGTTCGGACAGCGCCTGGAAGGCTCTATCCCGCGAACGGTAGGCTTGGTCCCGCCGCTCGATCGCCTCGTCGACGATCTGCTGGTCCAGATTCTGCGTGACGATCCTCGTGGGCCGTTCGTCCAGCTCCTTCATCAGCTCAGCGATCTGCGCGTCGCGGGCGGCGAGTTCGGTCCGGTGTGCCTTGTCCGCCCTCTCCAGCCGAAAGCGAGCATCCTCGAACCAGATCTCGCGGTGCGTTACCTCGCGCTTCTTCATCATCGCCGGGTGATCACCCTGATGACGTGTGCACACCCCGCACACCGGGACCGACGCGGGCAGGCCGTCCGGAACGCGGGACGGTCCCATGATCGCGTTTGGGAGTCCGCAGCAGACGCAAGGTCCTGTTGATCTGCTTGTCGCGCTGGCGATGTCAGCCTCCTTCTCGGTACTGGCGGGCTCGGYGGCTTGACTGCCATGCAGCGAGGCCAGGTGCAGTCGGAGGAGGAGCGTCCGGATCTCGCCGAGCAGGCCACCATCCGGCTCCCGGCGCAGGACGACTGGCTGTGCACGTTCCAGCTGGCCAGCTTCTGCCTGCTCCGTGATCGCTTGCCTCTGCGGGCCGAGGCCCCACCACGAACCTCCCAACCAGGGAAAATCTGGATCAAGGGTAGCTCAGGAACAGCTCGCCATCGAACGTCTGTTTGCCGGCGTGTCGCGCTCCGTCGCAGCATGCTCGTGGCCGCGGATCGTCGGCCTGGTCGACGGCAGCTGCCGCTGTGACCCGGTCATGTTGGCCGGGCTGCGGTCAGGACGCCACGCCGTTCCGTTCCCAGTGGATCACGTTCGGTGATCAAGATCTGGCCGGGAGCGGCTGGTGGCGTGGTGAGTGCGGTTCCGCAGCTGTCAGCGTTGCCTTCATTGCCGGGTACTGCTCCGTCTATGCCGTTCGCGGAGCTCTGGTCAGGGATTAAGGTCCTGCATTGCTGTCCGTTCCCAAGGATCATCTTCGCGGTGGACAGCCGCTTCCCCGCTCGATCGCCACGTCGTCAAGGGCTGGGGCACGGCGCAGTGTGGGCGGGACGGCGAGCGGCCAGCGCTCCTACCACGCGCCGATGTGGTGCGGACCTGTCCGTCTTGCTGGGCGGCCAGGTGCGGTGTGCGGTGGGAGCACCCGGGCGGGGGACCAGCCCAGCAAGCCATACGATTTCAGCATGAGCGAGGACGAGCCGCCCCACAACGACGGAGATGACGCATCCCGTTGGCTGGCCGAGCCACTGGGGCTCTGGGAGCGGCTGTACGCTGGCCTGGCCGGTGTCGCGCTGAGCGTTGCTGGTGTATGGGCGGTGTTCGGGACGGCGAGGGAGGCTGGCCCTCCGTTTCTGCTGCTAACTGGGACCGCCTTTTTGTTCATTGCAATTCAGGGCACAGCGGTGAGGCGGCTCGGAGGCGACTCGGGCATCGAAATGGAACGGCGCGTTCGCCGCCAGCTCGCAAGTCAAGTTGTTGAGGCGGCGCGGAACGAGGGTGACCCAGATATTGCGCGGGGCATGACCAGGGCCGCCGAGATTATCGTGCCATACGCGGACCGGGGCCTTGATATGCAGCGAGTTGCTTTGACGTATGAGCTACTCATTGAGGCTGCCTTGGTGAGCCTTGGCGCGGATGTGGTCCGGATACAAAACGACGGCCCCTATGATCTTTCCGCCAATTTCAGCGAGTCTGACCTACAGCAATGGATGGTCAGGGTCATAGTAAAGTATCGATCTTCTGGTTCCAGGTTCGATCGCAGAGCAATTCCTCGGGAAGTAGGCGGTCGCCGCATCGTCGCCGCCTTGATTGTTACAAATGCGCCTCTAACATCTGAAGTCCAGGCCATCAACGAGGACTCTGGTGAAGAATACGGCTCTGTGGCCGTTGTGACATACAGGGACGCTTCGGATGACTCTGCCCTCCGCAACGCGCTACGCGCCCTCGGGGCTCCGGTTTCGGGGGATTTGGCGTAGAGAATAAATCTCATTTGGTTGGCGAAGTGCTTGTATCCGAACCCTGCCGTATTCGAGCGAGGTAGGCGGCGAGCGATGCTGGCCCTCACGGAGACGCAGGATCCGGAGGATGGGGTGCAGCCGCCCGGTCTGGGAGAAATCTACTCGCACTAGCGTGCAGTGGTCTGGCAAGGTGGAGCGGTGAATCAAGGTCTCGTGCTGCCAGACGAGCAGTTCGCCAAGGCGGTCACGTACATGCGGGCGCTTCGCCGGGCGGTGATCGCGTTCTGGTACGCGACGATCGAGGACGCGGAGGCCGCGTTGATCGAGGCCGCTCAAGCGTGCTTCGCGGTCAACATTCTGGACGAGGCGGTGTTCGAGCACGCACTGGGTTCCCCGTATCGGCAGATCCGCGCGAGGGATCGCCTCGGCCAGGTGGTCACCGGGCTGGAGCTGATCCGCAACTGCGAAACCCACGCCGCTGTCGGGTTCGACGGCTTGCTCGTCGAGCGTCGCGTGCTCGGAGTACCCATGCACGGCGGGATGATCCACAGAGTGGTGCCCTCCTGGGCCGAGTACGCCGACCTGCCGTCCGCCTACGTCGAGCTGGACCAGTCCGCGACGTCCAACCAGAAACGAGCACGTGGCGAGGCCCAGCATGGCTACCGTATGGCGATCGCCGGCCGCAGTGTGGTGGAGACGCTGCTGGATGCTACGGCGTTCTTTCAGCAGATCGACCCAAGGCTCATGGTCGAGTACGGTCCCGATCTTCAGTACGCCTACGTCGAGTTGCTGCCTGACCGGGACCCCGCCGTCGAGCCGGAGCACGTCTTCCTCACCAGGCCGATGGGCCTGGACACGTTCGAGGTACTCCTGCCATCACTCGCCACTCGGAATACCGAACGACGTGCGGCGCAGTGGCCGGCGGCCGACGACTACTTCACGGTGAAGGTGAAGGCGGCGAAGAGCACCGTTCCGGGTGCGGCGTACCGCGAGGTCCGGCACGTGCTGCGTGACAACGGGAAGGCCGTCGGCTACGCAGGGGTCTCGCCGGACAGGCTGTCCGGGTCTTGGTCCTGGGTTGAACGCACCCGACAGGTCTGGCGCGATGTCCGTGCCGGCTACCGTTACCTGGTGGCGCACGACAACCAAGAGATCGAGGTCACGGAAACGGCCCACCAGCGTGTGGCCGCGCTGGCCCCGGACGGCACTGACGTGCTGGCCGGTCTCCCGGACGGCGACGAGCCACACACTGACCTCGGCAGGCTCACCATGGTCGAGACCTATCCCGATCTCTACCTTTCCATGCGGGAGCAGTGATCGCATGGATGAATGGGAAAGTCCCCGGTTCGGTGAAGCCGCAGTATCGTGGCATTCCGTCTGGGACCGCCTGTATCCCGAGTACATGGATGCTCCGCACGACGATGCGGCAGCTTCGGAAATGCACCGGCTACGCGGCTTGGTGATGGCCCAGTGCGCGGAG
>NZ_MRUJ01000270.1:0-5107 GCF_002099325.1 Frankia sp. KB5
GCAGTGCTCCACTGCGCCAGCGAACGCCAGGCCCACCAGGTGCGCCAGGCGGTCGAGGACAGGATGGCCGAGGTCGGGCTGCGTCTGCACCCGACCAAGACCAGGATCGTGTACTGCAAGGACGCCAACCGGCGGCTCGGCCACGAGCACACCGCGTTCACGTTCCTCGGGTACACCTTCCGTGCCCGCGCGGCACGCGGCAGGAACGGCCGGCTCTTCGCCTCGTTCCAGCCCGCGATCAGCAGGCAGGCCCTGACCGCGCTCGGTAGGCAGGTCCGTCACTGGCGCCTACACCGCCGCAGCAACGTCACGCTCGCGGACCTCGCCCGGACGATCAACCCGATCGTCCGAGGTTGGATGGCGTACTACGGGGCGTTCTACCGCTCCGCGCTGTCCGTTCTCCTCACGCGCATCAACTCCTACCTGGTGCGTTGGATCCGCAAGAAGTACAAGCGGCTACGACCCATGAGAAAGGCGTCAGCCGCCTGGCAACGGGCAGTCACGGGCTCTCCGGGTCTGTTCGCGCACTGGCGGTGGGTTCCGACCTTCCGGTGACCAGGATGACAGGAGCCGTGTGACGGGAGACCGTCACGCACGGTTCTGCGAGAGCCGGGAGGTGAAACCCCTCCCGGCTACTCGACCCTGATAGCTCGCGTCCCCCGCCACGCAACGGATCAACCATGACGATGAGTATCTATGCGGGCACGTATAGTGAGATTCCACTCCATCTTTCCGATACCGGCTGGCCCAGAACCATAGCGATGAGGAGCGCCAGCGGATCCTTGGTCAGCAGCTCGTCGGCCTCGCCGATCTGGCTCAGGTGCAGTCCCACCACACCACCGTAGCCGACCGTGTTCGGGGACTGGCGACGCTGGTCAACTCGTCAGGCGGCTCCGTGTCCCTCACTACTGGACGCTACCGGTCCCTACGCGACGCCAGTTTGACCCCCCGCTGCACGGCCAGCTGACGAGCACCCAGGGATGGTACCGTATTTGGTACGACTGGACGCTCAGGGAGGTGCCGGCATGGTCGCGGCGATCAGTGCCAGCGAGGCGCGCAAGACACTGTTCCCACTTCTCGAACAGGTCAACGCCGATCACACACCGGTAGAGATCGTCTCGAAGAGGGGGAACGCGGTCCTGGTGAGCAAGGAGGACTGGGACGCGATCGTGGAGACCAACTACCTGCTGCGCACGCCTGCCAACGCCCGCCGGCTGATGGAGAGCGTCGAGCAGTGGCGTTCAGGCGGCGCGGTCGAGCGTTCCCCGGATCCTGACGGGTGAAGCTGACCTGGACCGACCATGCCTGGGACGACTACCTGTACTGGCAGAGCCAGGACCGCAAAACTCTCAAGCGCATCAACGCCCTGATCGCGGACATCAAACGCGATCCAGATGGGCAGGGCATCGGCAAACCGGAAGTGCTGCGCAACAACCTCGCCGGGCTGCGCTCCCGGCGAATCGACGACGAGCACCGCCTGATCTATGCGATTGAGCCCAGCCAGATCACAATCATCTCCTGCCGCTACCACTATCAGTAGTCGAGGCTGCCGTGAGCAGCTCTGAGCGACTGCGGCCGTAGTCCTGTTCGCTCCGGCAGCCGCAAGCCGGATCATAACCCCGGGTTCTCACTCTAACCGGCCTGCTCGCCCCGGTTCTCCCCCATCACGGGCCGGAACATCTGTCGCCTTGAACAGCGCGGCGAGGCGGTCTGGCGTCTACCGGTTCGGGATCGCATCGACCAGGTTGAAGACGATGCTCGGGTCGCGACCACCGAACAACAGCGAGATCACGACTGCCGCCATCGCCTCGAGGTGGTGAGCCTGCCGAAGATCGCCGACCGGGACAGGCTCGGTGCCCACGGGCACCGCCGTGACCAGTCAGAGCTCGGTTGCTCGGGTGACACGAGTCATTCCGCCGGGCTCGTTCTTTCCGGTGCCCGCTGCTCCAGCACCATCCCGATCAACAGCGCCAACGGATCGTTCGTCAGCAGCTCGTCCGCCTCGTCGATCTGGCTCAGGTGAAGTCCCACCCGAACACCGTAGCCGGCCTGGGAACGGCGGCCGTCGCACCGCCGGCCATATCGCCGTGTGGTTCGCGGTGTCCCGGCGCGCTTCGTAATCGCTGGCTGCGCTGTCAGCCAACACTGYACCAGCGGAGCTGGAGGCAGCGGTACGGGATGTACCGTGYCGCGCACGTCGTCCCCATACTCTGAATGCCGTCATCCAGCAGGCGGCGATGTCTCCGGAGGCGTGACGCTTGCCGCGGGCGGAGCCGCCGGGACGGGCGGGGCGGCTGGGCCCGTCGCCGCGGCAATGACGGCCTGCGGGTCCAGGATCACACCCTGAGCAGCCGCCTTGTAGCCGATCTAGAAAAAAGCCCCGCCAGTCCCGGAGGACGGCGGGGAGAAAGTGACTGACACGCTACCGACGCAGAGTCCTGGGCGTCAGTGGTCCCGGCAGGCCGCGTAGTCGGCCGGCAGCCTTGGTAGCCGAGAGGTACGGCAGGCCAGGTGGACGAGCTGGATCTCGTGGCCGTCTCGGCCGGGTAGGACCGAAGCCCGGCGCCGCGCGCCGCGGCCCTGCCCGCAATGGCGGGACGCGATGGCGGGACGCGATGGCGGGACGCGATGGCGGGACGCGATGGCGGGAAAGGTGGGAACCGCGTCCTTGCCGCCATACTCGAGCCCTGCCAGCCTAATCCGCATGAGGCCGCGCAGCGTGGTCATCGTGCTTTACGACGACGTCCAGAGCCTGGATGTGACCGGCCCGCTGGAGGTGTTCGCCGGGGCGGACGCCGCCACGGAACGGCCAGGTGCGTACCGGATCATGACCGCCGGGCCTGGTGGCCACCCGGTGCGCACATGCAGTGGGTTGCGGCTGCTACCCGACGCCGACATCGACCACGTCGGACCAGCTCACACACTGCTGGTGCCCGGCGGGCCGGGTACGGCCGCCCCCGACCCGGAGCTGGTGCGCCGCATCGGCGAGTTGGCGGCCGAGGCCGATCGTGTGGTCTCCGTCTGCACCGGGGCCTTCCTGCTCGCCGAGGCCGGCCTGCTGGCCGGACGTCGCGCCACGACGCACTGGGCACATTGCGCTCGCTCGACGCTTCCCCGACATCCAGGTCGACGCCGAGCCGATCTACGTCCGAGACGGGAACATCGCCGCCTCGGCCGGCGTCACCGCAGGTATCGACCTGGCGTTGGCGCTGGTCGAAGAGGACCTCGGGCGGGACGTCGCGCTGCTGATAGCCCGGCACCTGGTGATGTTCCTGCGCAGGCCGGGTGGGCAGGCACAGCTCAGCGCGCAGCTCGCTGCTCAGGTCGCCGAACGGCCGCAGCTGCGCGAGGTCCAGCACTGGATCGACGAGCACCCCGAAGGCGATCTTTCCGTCGGTTCTCTCGCCCGCCGCGTGACGCTGTCACCCCGTCACTTCACCCGTGCCTTCGCCGCTGAGGTCGGAGTGACGCCGGGGCGGTACGTGGACGGGGTCCGGCTGGAGACGGCCCGCCGACGGCTGGAGGACACCGACGAGGGAATCGAGCAGATCGCCCGGTCGTGCGGATACGGCACCGCTGAGGCGATGCGGCGCGCCTTCGTTCGGGTCCTGGGTGTGCCGCCGATGGAATACCGCCGCCAGTTCCGACCTCATCCAAATCCAACCTCCGGAGGATACTGATGCAGATCGCGATCATGCTGTATGACCGTTTCACCGGCCTGGACGCCATCGGCCCGTACGAGATCCTCGCCCGCATTCCCGGGGCCGAGGTGATCTTCGCAGCCGCCCGGCCCGGCCCGGCCCGGTCCGGGCCGACACGGCCAGCCTGACCGTCGTCGCCGATGCCGCGCTCTCCGAGGTCACCGCCCCCGACGTGCTCCTGGTGCCAGGTGGTCCCGGAGCCGCCGACCTCCTGGCTGACCAGCCGACCCTCGACTGGCTGCGCGGCGTTGACGCGGCGGCCACCTGGACGGCCTCGGTCTGCTCCGGCTCGCTCCTGCTGGCCGCCGCGGGCCTGCTCACCGGTCGCCGCGCCACCTCACACTGGATCTGCCTTGATCATCTAACGACGTTCGGTGCCATCGCCACCGCCGAACGAGTCGTCATCGACGGGAAGTACGCCACCGCGGCCGGTGTCTCGGCCGGCATCGATCTCGCCCTGCACCTGACCGGACGCATGGTGGGCGACGACATCGCCGAATCCATCCAGCTCGTTGTCGAATACGATCCCCAACCGCCGTATGCGGCCGGCTCGATCGCCACCGCGCCCGCGGCTCGAGTCGCCGCCCTGCGCGCGAGCGGCCTCGCCGTCAGCGCCTGATCTGTACAGGTCGCTTCACTGACCACTGTTCACCGACACGGCCAACGTTCCACCTGCACGGCAGCGGACGTCCCGTCGGGCGCGAGGTGGAGGAGAAATACTGTTTCTCGCGGCCCGCGCCGTCGCGGGCGTGCTCGGGCTTCCCGCGCCCCCAAGGACCCGGAGGACGAGAATGACAAAGACGAGGACGAAAAGGAAGCTCCCGAAGACCGCGCACACATCCCGGCCCTGGCGAATTCACGACATCACGCCTGACTTCCGCATCGAGGACGTCTGGGCCCTGCCCACACCAGGCACCGCGCAGGACTTCCCGAGGCTGGTGCGGCTGATCGCCGAGGGCGACACGGGGGACAACCCGTCATGGGTCGCCCGGCTGCTGTTCAGGATCCGCTGGCGCCTCGGAGCCTGGCTCGGCTGGGACGATCCCGACTCGGGTATCGCCATCCGGGTGCCGACGCTGCGTGAACGCCTACCAGCCGACCTGCGCGACGCACCAGCCGGACCCGCGTTCGAGACCCTCCCGTTCCGGTCAGTCTTTCTGACGGACAACGAATGGGCCGCGGAGATAGTCAACCGCACGGTTCACGGAGTGCTGCACGTCGGCTGGATCCCGGACGACGACGCCGGCCGTCAGCCGGCTGGCCACCGAGGCCAGATGACCGTGCTGGTGAAACCGAACGGCCTGCTCGGACGGGTCTACATGGCGGCGATCACGCCGTTTCGCCTGCTGATCGTCTACCCGCCGCTGCTGCGAGGCATCGGAAAGGACTGGCACGAGAGCACCCCC
>NZ_MRUJ01000271.1:0-4958 GCF_002099325.1 Frankia sp. KB5
GTCCGCGCCGTCGCAACGGTCAGCGGCCCCTATCCAATGCCGACCTGGGAGACGCTGCCGCAGTTCGCCACCGACACGCTGACGATCCGCTGCGGCGGCGCGGACGAGGCACAGCGGGTCGCCGCCGCTCTCGCGTACCCGGATCTGCCGGCATCCGTCCACCAGCCCCTGCTCGTCGTAGCTGGCGGAGCGGACACGTTGCCGACGCCGGACCAGGCCCGCCATGTGGCGGCCACCGCGCCCAGGAGAGAACTGCTGCTCGTGGCAGGCGGCGACCACCTGCTCGGAAACAGACGATGGGCCTGGTTGAACCGCACCGCCGACTGGCTGGCCGACCAGGCAACACCCTCAGGCCGCTGACCGGTCAGCAAACGATAATGACCTTTACTCCGACCGCGTCATAGGTTCCACGTGCCACGTGCCACGTGCGCGTGCATCCCTCGTCGCGAGGGCCAGGTCATGTTCCTTGACGGCCAGAGCCACCAGCCCGTCGTACACGGCGCCCCCAGCGATGCCAAGGCGGCTCAACGTCGTGTGAACCTTCTGGGCGTGTGAGCCGCTCAGAGCACACGGTGCCGTAAACCGCGCGTCGAGCAGGCGCGCGGCATCCGGCCCCGACAGTCTTGCGTCGCCCGGCAGTCTGGTGAGCACCGAGTAGGTCTCCGCCAAAGCATGCCCACTCAGCGTGAGCTCCCGCCCGTCCCACCATCGCACCACGTCCACGTGATGCGTATGCGAGCGCACCACGAGGGGAACCGCGACACTCGTGTCGACCGCGGTAGTCATCTGCGACCCGCGTCGATGAGGCCGAACAGGATCTCGTCATCAACAACCGTGTCGCCGGCCGCCACGAGCACGCCGTTCTCCTCCACGAGGCGCGCGGTCCTGCCAGCTGGCACGACCTGCACACCAGCGCCGTACGGCGAGATGTCCACCTTCGTACCCGGGAGCAGGCCCAGCGCGTCGCGGATGAACTTGGGCAGCACGATCCGACCTGCTTGATCGACGACAGCTTCCATGGGAAGGCGATACCAGTTCGATCCCATCACCATGYCTCGCAAGCCGCCGGTCCGCTGGTCGGGCAACCGTGCGGTCGACGTCGTCCCGGCCCGTGGGCCTCCTCCGCCGCACCCCGCGAAAACCATTTGAGTGATCGTCCCAAGTCGACGACGATCTGAGGCCGAGGTGATGGCCGCGGTGTCGACGCTGACCGACGAAGAGGTCCAGACATTCATCGACGAGGGCTTCGTACACGTCCGACGGGCGTTCCCGAGGGCCCTGGCAGACGCATGCCGTTCGATCCTGTGGCGCATGACCGGACTCGATCCCGCCGACCCGGCGAGCTGGACCCGTCCCGTCATCCGGATCGACGGAAGCGGAGAGGAGCCCTTCCGGCAGGCCGCCAACACACCACGGCTGCGCGCCGCGCTCGATCAGCTGGTCGGACCCGGTCGGTGGCGGCCACGCACCGGTCTGGGCACGTTCCCCATCCGCTTCCCGCACCCCGACGACCCCGGTGACGCCGGCTGGCACATGGACGGCTCCTACCTGCCGGACGGCGAAACGTGGTTCTGGCTGAACATCAGATCCCGCGGCCGAGCTCTGCTGATGCTGTTCCTGTTCTCCGACGTCGGCCCCGACGACGCACCAACCCGCATCAAGGCCGGATCACACCTCGACGTGCCGCCGTTTCTGGCACCCGCGGGCGAACGCGGCCGCAACGGACTGGAGCTGTGCGGACAGCTGGACGAGGCAGGCAAGCTCGACAGCCCCGACCGCCCGTTGGTCCTCGCGACCGGGCAGGCCGGCGACGTCTACCTCTGCCACCCGTTCCTCATCCACGCCGCGCAACGACACCGCGGGTCCGTTCCACGCTTCCTCGCCCAGCCGCCGCTGGACCCGGAGGGCCCCCTCGACCTGAATCGCGCCGACGACTCCTACTCCCCGGTCGAACTCGCCGTCCGCCAAGGGCTGGGTGYTGCCGAATAGGGTCCCAGACACTCGGAGTCGCCCCTCGGGTAGGTCGTCCCAGGCCAGGCGACGCCACGCCGGCCGATGTCGTCATCGCGGGCGACTCCGCCGGGCGGAGGCCTCGTTCTCAGCCTGCTGCACCGGCTACGTGATCACGGTGACAAGCTACCAGCTGCGGGGGTGCTCATCTCTCCCCTACTCGATCTCACCGGGTCCGGCGCCTCGTTCCAGGAGCGGGCCGATCAGGATCCAATCTTCAGCCCCGACCTCATCCGCGGCGTCGCGGAGACCTATCTGGGCGGCGCCGACCCCCGCGATCCCGCGGCGTCGCCGCTCTTCGCCTCCCAAGCGTGCCTCCCGCCACTGCTCATACAGACCGGGGGCGCCGAGATACTCCTCAGCGACTCCGAGCGTCTCGCCGCCGCGACCGCGGCCGGTACCGATGTCGTCCTGGACGTCGCCGACGAACTGCCTCACGTGTACCACGGCGCCGTTGACACCCCCGAGTCCATTGCCGCCGTCAGGCAGATCGCCGAGTTCGTTCACCGCGCGGACGAGCATCGTGGGGGCAGACCGTCTTCCACGGCCTGATCGCCCGATCAGTCGGGTCGCGTCTCTTCCGGTGCTGACGACGCGCCGCAAGTCGCGCACCCATGGTCGATCGGGAGAGAGTCGAGGCCCGAAAACGAGTCGATGACAACGACATCGCTGAACATCCCACCCTTCCCGCACCGGCCCGGCATGCACCATCTCGACTTCCGGGTGAAGCTCGTCGGCCACGATCCACGATGGCGGCAGTTCCTGCGGGATCCATGGCTGGACTACGACGCAGTCCGAGATGCGCTGATACCAGCGTCGGCGTACCACGACACGACTACGGTGCCCGGTGCGGGCTCGGCAGTGGCCACCGCGGCCGGCGGTCAACTCGCCGTGTAGTCGGTGTAGTCCCGACAGGCTCCGTAGTCGTCGGCGTCGAGGTAGTGGCACCACGGAAGCTGCGAGTCGGGAAAGCGAAGTCGGCTCGTGCCTTCCAGCTCGCGACCTCCACATGAGCACCAAGATCGCGGACGGGCTCAAGCGCGGGCACGAGGTCCGTGTCGCGGCTGAACAGGACACCGACGTCGTACGCGCCCTCGCAGGCAAGGCGCACGAAATCCACGGCGAATGCGACGTCGATACCTTTTTCCTGCGCGGGCTCGGCCGGCCATGCCTTCGGGTAGCGGAGCTGCCGGCGGACAACGACCACCCGAGGATCACGGGTCCAGCGGTCGGCCTGCCGGTCACTGGCCCTCGCGGCCTCCGGCTGGTGATCGGGGCTGGGACGGCCGCGGTAGACACGGACTGCCGCGAGCTCACCGCCGAGCGGTCGACCATTGACGATCCGCCGCGCCACGCGCACGGAATCAACATGACCATGCTGGCCAGGTGTGCCGGAGGGCAGGAACCTGCTGCGGCAGCAACAACGCGCGGCCATCCGCCTCGGCTCGATGAGCCAACACCCGCGCGGCCTGGTCGAGTCAGGTCAGGTAGATCCGAAACCCGGCGGCGGAATGGGTGAAGCCGACCGCCGCGTAGAAGGCGTGGACTTCCGACCGGTCGTTGCGGGACAGAAGCTGAACCTTGTAGCAGTTGGCGGCGCGAGCGGTATCGAGAACGTGGGTAATAAGCGTCTCGCCGACGCCGCGGGGCGGGTCTGGGCGTCGACGACCATGTTTTCGACGATCGCCCACGGCCGGCTGCCGTGCGTCAGGTTAGCGATGATCACTAGATCGGCGGGCAGCGCGGGCCGGATGCAGAGGCTGCTCATGACACCGATCGTGCAGCCGGCTCGCCGCACCGATCAAGGCCGCTGCTCGGCCGCTCGCAACGACGGAACGTCAGCCCAGAATCGCGAGGAGCGTCTCAGATCGGTTCGACGACGATGTCAGCGCGGTCAAGTGTGGCGGTGTAGGCGCCTATGTCGTCTGGGTCGCTGGTGAGGATCTGGGCCGGACCGTGAAGAGCAGCCGCGATGACGACCAGGGCGTCGATGACGTCCGGCCGCTTCTTCGGGGGAAGACTGGCCTCGGCGAGCATGGCCCCCGCCCGTTTGTACGAGTCGAGGGTGAAGGTTCTCGCGCAGGCGACGCAGCCGGCGGTGCTCGACATGCCGCGCATAGGGGAAGYGCTCTCCCGAGTCTGGGGCACGGTGCAGTCCTTCAGGTACTGGCTGAAGGCATGTACCGTCTTCGGGTCCGGTCGCCACGCCTGGGCAAGGACCGGTCCGATGACGACCGGCCGGTGCGGAGCCGCGCGTAAGCCGTGGTGGAGCAGCCGCGCCGCCGAGCTGTCTCGCAGGAGCGCCACGAGCATCCCGGCGTCATAGACGACAGTACGCGCGATCATGCGACGCTCGCGGCGTCCGATCCAAGCGCGCTGTTCAGGACCCGGCGGACGAGCGCCTGCTCGTCCAGGGTCAGGGCGTCGAACGAAGGCAGGTCCGTCTCAGGGACGCCGCCAGCCTGCTCAAGGGCTGCCTGGTTGCGCGCGTCGAGTGCCGCGAAGGTCGCCGTAGCGGCATCGTCGCGCGCCATCTGCGCGACGGCCGCCGCGATCATGTAAGCGGACACATCCATGCCTGCCGCCTCGGCGTGCATCCTGACCGCGGCCTGGACGTCCGAGGACGTCGAGATCGTGAACCGAATGTTTGGCATGCCGGTATCGTAACACAGCGTATTACGCTGTCGTAGTGATCAGGCCACGGGCCGCGATCAGCCAACGACCGGCGCCCGGGCTGAAGCAGGCGGCCGGCTCTGGGCTCCGCCTACCGGTCGTTCCTTGTTTGTCCGATTTGCCGATCAAGGACCATCCCCACCAGGAGCGCCAACGCATCGGACGTGATGAGGGCGTCCGCCTCTGGATCGCCGGACAGGTGCAGGCCCATGCCCGTCAGGGTATCCACGACGAATACCCCGCCGGACTGGTGCGTCCGGCGGGGTGGGGCGTCA
>NZ_MRUJ01000272.1:0-4511 GCF_002099325.1 Frankia sp. KB5
GGGTCACCCTGGCTACGAAACACCCACGTGTCAGCTACAGTAAGCGTGGTTATGCCGCTTCGATCGAGGCGCCTCGGGCTTTCCGTAGCCGGCATCCGGTGCGTGTCGGCAGCTCGGCCGAATCTGCGTCCGCCAGAACCGGGCGCTGACGGGCGCGGAGACCGCGTACCCCGTCGATCACATGGCCTCACGRCTCATAGGATGATCCCGTGCCGTCAGGTGTCCATGCGGGCAGAGGAAGTATCGCGGGGTCGTCCGGCGACGGCGGGGTGGAATTCAGGCGGGCCGTCGCTGCCTATGCGGTCGTGGCTGGGCTCTCCGACACTCCGCTGCGTGGTCTGGGCATCTCCGAGGTCGACGCGCGGGTAGCCGCGGTGGTGCTGGAGACCGAGGATGCGGTCGACGATCTGCGGGTCGACTTCGCGACCGGTGCGACCGCATACATCCAGGCGAAGAGGACCTTGCGGGGAGGCACCGTCCTCGCGAAAGCGGTCGCGCAATGGGCGCGCGCGGGCGAGGGGCCACTGGACCCGGCCCGCCATCGGTTGGTGATCGCAGCGGGTGACCTGTCGGACTCGATGAAGGCACTGCGCCGGGCTCTCGACGCGCGGCGGTTGTCGGTCCCAGGAACTCCGAGCCCGCAGGAAGCGAAACAACTCCGCCACGTCGAGGAACTGTTGTCGCCGCTCAACCCTGCGACACGAGACATCGTGCTTCAGTGCGCGGTCGTCTGGCATCTCGACGTCGAGGAGACGGACCGCGCCGACGCGCAGAACGCCTTGCATCAGCTACGCGGGCTCGTCGCGGGCGGAGACGCCGCAGCATCAAGCAACGCCTGGTCGGCGCTGCTTGATGCTGCGGGGCATGCGGCCCGCCGCCGCGGTGGCCATGACCTCGACGGTTGGCGAACCGCGATGCGCGATCGCGGCATCGGTCTCGTCGAGCACAGCAGCGCACCTGAACACTCTGGGAGCCAGTCCAGCCTCGCCCGGCCGTCCAGCCATCCGACTGGGGACCACGACCTGTGGGAACGGCTCACGCTGCAACCGCCGGTCCGCGCGCCACGACTGAGGGGGAGCCTGGCGTCGGCGACCCGGCCTGGCAGGACGAGGTGGCTGTGGGGGGCCGCCCTGGCGGCCGTTCTGATAATGGGGGCGGGTACCGCGATCTATGCGGTGCATGACCGGCAGGCTTCCGTGACTGACGAGCGGAACCTGGCTGACTCCCGCCAGTTGGCAGCCGACGCGGAGAGCACGCGGGACAGTGACCCGAACCTGGCACGTCAACTGGCTGTGCTGGCATGGCGCACCGCGCCGACCATGGAGGCATGGCGAGCACTGTTCGCGGTCGCCGATCTGCCGACCGATGTTGACGTGGACGATCAGGTCTTGGCGGTGGGCCGCGTCGGTGAGCGGTTCGTCGCCGTCACCGCGCTGTCCACAAAGGCTCAGCTGTGGGATGTCACCCGGGTCGGCGGTAAGGCCGGGCCACTGGCCGTGCTGCCGGGTCACGATCGGATCACCGCGGCGGTCTTCAGCCCGGATGGTCGACGGCTCGCGACCATGGCAGTCGACGGCAGCGTCCTCGTCTGGAACGTCGAGAGTGCCACCTCCGGACCACCCGGGAACAATCCGGTGGAGCTCACAGCAGTGGCGTCCCTGCCCGGGAACGACTCCAACTCGCCAGCGATGGCGTTCAACTCCGATGGCACCCTGCTCGCGGTCCCCGGCCCCGAGGGGTCGGTGGAGGTCTGGAACACCCGGCCGCCGGCCGGGGGCGCCTCTGCCCAGAACAGCACAGGCCCCGTCCCCGAGGCCCTGCCGCTCCAGATCCCCGGTGTTGTCAGCGGCATCGACGATCCCGGCGTGTCCGCGCTGGCGTTCACCCCCGACAGCGGTCGCCTCGCCGTGGGAACGTCCGGGGGAACCTTCGCTGTCTTCGCTCTGGGGCGGCCGGCGGAACCACTGATGCGGCGGACCAACTATGCCGGCGCCATGAACGCCGACGCGGTCGAAGGCACTGCGGGACAGACGACGCCACCGGACACGATGGAAACCAGCCACCTCCCGCCGCAGCGGCAACCCGTCGTGCGACTGCTGTTCCGGCCGGATGACGGCGCGACTCTCGCCGTGGCTGGAGGTGACGGCGTGGTGCGGCTGTGGGATGTCGCCGGGACCGATCCCACGCTGGCATCGCAGAACGCCCCCGCGGACCTGCCCACGAAGCCGACCGTGGAACTCGGCGACGGCGCGCCCGCCGTTGACGCCATCGCCTACAGCGCCGACGGCCTCCACCTGGCCGTTGGCTTCGGGGCCAGCGGTGGGACCGTCAACGTATGGGACGTCACCGACGAGAGCAGCCCGGCCCAAGGCGCCCCCATCGAGCGGCTCAACGGCTCGCCGACCTCCCTGGTCTTCGACCGGGCCGGGCAGACTCTCGCGGTCGGGACCAAGGACGGTGCTGTGCGGCTGTCGACCGTTGCGTCTCCCGGGATGCCTCAGCCCAGACTCACGGTGCCGGACATCCTCGGGGACCATGTGGCGGTGGACGGCGCGGGAACGACCGTCGCGGTATCGCTCGGTGTCGATGGCGTGGACGGCGCGATCGAGATCTGGGATCTCCGCGCCGGATCGAGCGAGGCGACCGTCACGTTCCCCGGCCGTGACGCGACGGTCTACTCGATCGCGATCAGCCCGGACGGCGATCTGCTCGCCGCCGGATACGACGACGGGGTCGTCAGGGTGTGGGACCTGCGTGCCGCCCTCTCGACACGCGCCGCCGCATCACCTGTGGCCGACCTCGCCGAGCACGGCGGGATCGTGCAGGGCCTCGCCTTCGCCAGCGACGGCAGACTGCTCGCGTCCGGAGACCAGGACGGGACGATCAAACTCTTCCGACTCGACGGCACCCATCCCCCGAAGCGCATCGCCGAGGCGGCATCCACCCACGGCTCGGTCCAGGGAATCACCTTCAGCGCCGACAACGGAACACTGGTGACAGGCGGTGATCGCGGTGTGGGCGTCTACGACGTCCCGGACGTCAGCACCGGCGGGCTGCTGACCACGGTCACCGACATCTCGGACGCAACCGCTGGGAACCTGCCCGGAGGTGTCGCGCTCAGCCCCGACGGACGCACACTCGCCGTCGGCGGACACGGCACCGTCGCGACCTGGGACATCACCGGCCCGACGCCACAGCAGCAGGGCACACCCCTCCCTGTCGGAAGCAAGGAGGCGGCGGTGAGCACGGTTGACTTCAGCCCGGACGGCCGCCTGCTGACGGCAGCCGGCAACGACGGCGACATCGCAATCTGGGACACCAGCCGCCCCGGCCAGCCGAAGTCGCTCACCAGCCTCCCCGGCCACGACAACGGAACCCGCCTCGCGGCGTTCACCGACGACAGCCGAACACTCGTGACTCTCGGCTCCGACTACCTCGCGAAACAATGGGATGTCGACCCCGAAACACTCGTCGGCCGCGCCTGCAAAGGAGTCTCTCAGTCGATGACCAAGACGGACTGGCGCACCTTCGTCAACAACCGCGAGTACGCCGCGCCGTGCTGACCCTTACCCGCCACGGAGGGCGATGATGTACCTCGCCCCGCATTCACGGGATTGCAACCGTCCGAGATCCTGTACCTCGCCACGCCATGCTTCCAGTGCGACGACGGACGCCAAGTCGATCGATTCGACCAGAGCCAGCGGTCGCCAGCACGGGAACCGCCAGAGATCCGATGGGTCTGTCGGGGCGGCCTCCTATGCGAGTCCTATGACCCCAAGATCGGAGGCCGATGAGGAACACCGCAGGGATTGAATAAYAGCACCCTGCCAGTCAACTGAGATTTATAGCATGAATGTTCCAGTTACCAGCCGGACTCCTGTGCCTCGCGCAGCATGGAAACCATGAGCATAACCGCGACGACGGAATTCACCGGCGTGTACTGAACGGGACCAGCACGGTGGGCCGTGGCATGCCGAACGAATCTGGCGGGCGGCGGGTCCGACGGGTCGTAGTTCTTAATCGCTGTACGAGCCGCCGACAACACGCATGCCGCCCGAAAATGCTGGAGCGGGGTATCGTCGGACACTGGTTCGATTCGCTTGAGAAGCTTATCATACTTAAAGTAGCCGATGGGAGGGCCCACAAAGATGACTCCTCGTCGAGCTGCGTCACGCAGAAGCGTATCGAAAACGCTTGCGGCCAATGCTTGGGCGCTTGATCCGTGTCCACCGCGAAGTGCCTTAACTGCATCCACGGCGAGGGGTGCGTCTTCTTTGGGGGTGTGTCATGCCGGGATATTCGGGTCATGCGGCGGGCGCTGTTAAGGGCCTGCTGAGGCCGAGGTCCGGGATGCTGGCGGCGTCGTAGCGGGCGAGGTGGTGTTCTTCGAGGTGGCGCCGCTTGTAGTAGGCCATGTAGGCGTCAAGGTCGCCGTTGATGACGATGGCGCGGAGGTTGAGGATGTCCTGGGCTCCCTCGAGGCCCCACCGGGCGCCTGTCACACCGAATCG
>NZ_MRUJ01000273.1:0-6761 GCF_002099325.1 Frankia sp. KB5
CGCCGGTTGCGGTAGGCCAGCCGTTCCGCCTGGACCTCACCGAAGATGCTGGTCAGGCCCCGGCTGTGGCCGTTCTCCACGCTTCCGTGCCGGATTCCCGCCGCGGACACCAGGTGGCTGACGCGCTGCTCGCGGGCGGTGTCGAGCGCGAACGTGGTCTGCAACAGTGCCCGCTGCAGCTCACGGCCGTCCGTGCCGATCACCGTCTCCCGGTCGCCGTGGTCCGCGCCCGCGGCACCGTCGACCGCCCAGCTGATCATCGAGGAGAACTGCCGTACCGGGCCGGCGAGCAGGGCCACGGTCTCGGGATCCAGCGGGGCCGTGGTGCCGTCGTCGTGCACCTCGACCACTGTCACGGACACGGAAATCGCCACGGCCGGGCCTCCGACCTGCTTGGGGACATGAACGCCAACACCGGCCATGATCCCCAGCTTCGGCCCCGAACCGGCCGACCCGGAACAACGCCCACGAGTCCACCCGTGGTCCCGCCAAACCACGCGATGGCCACTGACCAGCACAGATCACACTCTGTGATGCCCGGAACGCTCCTGAAGGTCCAGACGCTCCGACGTCACCCATGTTGATGCAGCCATCAGCCCAAAATCACGCCCTTGAAAAAGACGCACCCCACGGCGAGTTCTGCGAGGGGCTTCAAATCCGGGGCGGAGATCTCATCGAGGACGGCGAGACAGTGTTCGGCGATATTCTCATGTGATGAAGCGAGAATCTTGTCGCGCTCGTTGGCGTCCGCGGCAGCGACAATTTCCGCAACGAGCTTCGGGTGCGGCACCCATGCGAGCGGGACGCACTCGTTTACAACGATGTCCATGGCGACGTCAATGTCAAGGTCCGCCAATTCGAACCAATTAGGTGGCAGCCACCGGGTTGGCAGGCCGAGCGTCGGAAACCTTCGTGCGAATTCACGAAATACGTCAAGCTGAGGCTGCCAGGTGACGGTCGCCATCAGACGCTCGTGCAAATCGTCCAACGGACGAACGCCGCGCAGCAGGTTCTCAGCTAGGCGCTGCTGCTGGAGTAGGGCGGTGATTGCAGGCTGGAAGTCGGCTGCCGGAATCCGTAGTCCGTCGAATGGACGGATGGTGTTGGCCACAGTCTCAGCCAGCCGCTGCCACTGGCCGGCGGCCCGCACGGCATCGAGAAAACCTGGTGGGAGAAGCGGCCTGGCTCCTAGCCAGTCAGAACCATGTAGACCGCGGTCATCGCCTTCATCCTCCGGACGATCCTCAATCGGTTCATCCCGGTCGTCGTCACCCACCCTTCTATGATGCCCGACCCGCCAGCGGGGCTCGGAGCTACCGCGCAGGTCCGACGGACACGCGAATCCGGGCCGGGACGGTCCTCGCGTCGCGGTCTTTCAGGCCGCAGTCCGGCGGAAGACCTGGCGGTCATGCCAGGTGATGTGCTCGACGTCGACAAGGGGTTCGCCGGGACGGGGTGAGGCGAGCGGGCGTCCGGAGAGGTCGTAGACCGCCCGACCGGCTGGCGCCTGGGCGATGTAGAGCTCGGACACCTTCAGCCGGCGGTCGGGGGTCAGACCGAGGACCCCGAGGTCGAGAAGCGTGTGATGCAACGAGCACAGCGCCAGACCGTTCGCGACCTCATCGGGGCCGTGCTGGCTGTGCCAGCGCACATGTGCGGCCTCCACGGCGACCGGGACTGCTCCGACCCGGCCGTCGAAGCCGCAGGCGGCGCAGGAATAGGCATACACCCGCAGCACCCGTTCGGTGAACGCGGCACTTCGCCGGCGCCGGCTCACCACCGCCAGGCCGGAGCTGTCGACCAACGACGCGACGTCCAGGCCGACGGCGTCGCAGATGACCGGTGCCAGAGCCGAGGTGAAGTGGCGGTCGAGCAGCAGCCTAGTCGCGGCGGCGAGCGTGGCCGGATCGGCGAGCAGCCGCTCGACGGGCTCATGAAGGCGGCCGGTCGCGCCAAGATCRAGCAGGAGCCGACGTCGCTCGGGCACGTCGGGACCGAGCCGGCCACCGGTGGCGTCACGGAGATCCCACAGCTCACGTTCCAGATGCACGAATGGCATCGCTGCCCGCTGCCGCGCCGTCGCGCGCCGCACCGGCGGACCGAACTGGTTGATCAGCCCGCTGACCGGCTCCTCGGCGTCGGCATAGCTCGCGACGCTGCTCCCCGTCGAGGCCACCCGGCCGAACAGCCACAGCAACAGCAACGGCTTGTGAGGCACTCGGACCGCACCCACCTGGGCGCGACGCAACCGACTCAGACGATCAAGTAACTCGACGCTCTCCATCACGGCAATCCAACAGCGCCCGCGGGCCGGCAGCACAGGAATCGCACCGAGATCCAGCGGCTGGTTCCAGGCAGCAAGCCTCGATACCCACGCCACAGGACCTCAAGATCACCGAACGATGAGGAATACCGCAGGGTTCGGATAACGGCACTCTGCCAGTTACGTAGAGCGCTGTAGGTTCTCAAAATAGATGACAGTTCAAAAGAGATGTCGCCGATCTGTCGCCGACCGGACAGATCGATGAGAAGCGGCTCGGCGTATGTCCGTTTCCGTCGAGTTGGGACGTTCTCGCCGATCACCCAGCGGACCTGGATGATTCTCAGTCGATCTAGTCAAGGCGCGGTCGATATACCCGGTGTGCCGCACTTGCGGCGGTCTGGCGTCCCGTCCGAACTGGACTTGCCCACTGGATCATGGTTTCGAGTCGTTGGACGGCCGGTCCTGCTGCCAAGCCGCCGCGGAAAGAGCCATCTTCGGCGAGAATCGGGGCCGTAAGCGTCCCAGCGAACTTGTCCCGCCCCAGGTCAGGGTCACCCCCTCGGCCTTGATCCTTGGGGGGAACGCGGCACGCCGACCGGCGCAGCTTGCGCGACACGTAGGCAGGCCCCGCCGGGTCCCCGTCAACCTTGTCCAAGCCCAGGTCAGAAATTGATCGACAAACATGATCATGGAGACGGGCACATCAGATCCCCAACGATGACGGCTCGGCCGGACCCCGCCGTTGAGATGACGCATCGTCTACGACCGGTGCTCCGCGGAAGCCACCGGCCAGACGGAGTCGACCGCCCACGTCCGGCTCGCGATCGGTGTCTGCAACGGGGAAAGCGGATCAAGACACGCGCTTGCGGTGTCCGATCTGACAGACTGCCCTGGTGACTCGGCTGACGGTAGCGGTGGAGCAGGACCACCTTGAACGACTGATCAAACGGCCTCTTGGGGGGCTCAGCGAGCTGCTGTGGAACGCGGTCGACGCCGACRCGACGGAGGTGGCCGCCGACGTCGTGCTGAATGCGCTGGGCGGCGTCGACGCGGTCGAGGTTCGGGACAACGGCACCGGCATCACCCGGCAGCAGGCGGACACCTACTTCAGTCATCTCGGCGGTTCGTGGAAGAAGCTCGCGACCACAACCGAAGGCGGTCGGACGCTGCACGGCCAGGCAGGCCAGGGACGTTGGTCCGCCTACGGTCTGGGCGAGGTGGTCCGCTGGACCTCTGTGGCGCGTCAGGCCACGGGTGAGATCGCGGAGATCAGCATCGTCGGGAGACGTCAAAGCCTGAACGTGTGGGACGTCGAGGGACCGTTCCCCGGGACGTCGCCCACGGGCACCACAGCGCGTGTTGAGCAGCTCACCGGGGCGGCGCTCAAGGCGGTTGAGCAGGACGGTGTCATCAGCCAGCTCACGACAACCTTCGCGCTCACCTTGGAGCAGTACCCCATCGCGATCACATGGCGCGGGCGCCGGCTAGATCCGGCGAGCATCCAGAGCCGGCGCCATCAGGTTCCCCTCGATGTTGAAGGCGTCGACGGGCCGGTTGAGCTGGTTGTGATCGAATGGTCGCCGCCCCAAAAGAACCGCCTTCTCCACCTGTGTGACGGTGGAGGTGCCTCCCTCCACGCGGTGCGTGCCGGAATCCACGCGCCTGGCTTCGACTTCACCGCTTACCTCCGCTGGGACGGCTTCCGGCACAGGACCGCCGACCTCGCATTTTCCGATCTCGGCCTTGAGCCGATCAGTTCGATTGTGGAGGCCGCGAGGAACGAGCTTCGGCGCTACTTCGGGCAGCGTGCCCAGGAGCGGGGCCTGGAGCTCGTGGCCGCGTGGAAGGCAGACCGGAGCTACCCCTACGATGATTCCCCTCGGGACGAGGTCGAGACCGCGGAGCGGGAGGTGTTCGACATCGCGGCGGTAGCCGCGGCGTCTGCCGTGGAAGGCATCGACACGCGGGCCCGCAAGCTGTCGTTGCGGTTGCTGCGAGAGGCGCTGGAAAGCAGGCCGGGGAGTCTGCACGAGGTCCTACGCGGAGTCCTCGATCTCCCCGACGACCAGATCAACGAACTGCGTGATCTTTTGGACAAGACCTCACTGAGCGCGGTCATCGCCGCGTCGCGCCGGATCACCGATCGTCTCGACTTCCTCCTTGGGCTTGAGCAGCTTGTCTTTGGTGATCTGCGAAAGAGGCTCCTGGAGCGCAGCCAGCTTCACCGCGTTCTGGCCAGCGAGACCTGGGTGTTCCGTGAGGAGTACGCCCTTACGGCCGATGACGTCACACTTCGGACGGCTCTCAAAGACCACATCGGTCTGCTAGGCAGGGAAGACCTCACACCGGGCGATGTGGAAGATGAAGTCGTCGACACGACCGGCGCGAGGGTCGTCGTGGACCTCATGCTGAGCCGGATCGTGCCGCAGACCCGTGCACATCGGGAGCATGTGGTCATCGAGATCAAACGGCCCACAGTCCACGTCGGCATCGAGCAGCTCATGCAGATCCAGAAGTACGCATTGGCCGTCGCACGGGATGGCCGTTTCGCGATGACCGACACCCGGTGGGAGTTCTGGATCGTCGGAGATCAGCTCGATCCATCCACGGACCTTCTGCTGAAACAACGCGACCGGGAGCCCGGTGTCTTTGTCACACCGGGAGAGCATAGCGTCACCGTACGGGCCGTTACCTGGGCGCAGGTGTTGCAAGATGCACGTCACCGCCTCGGCTTCGTCCGCGACTCATTGGCGTACAGCAGCACGACTGACGCCTCCATGGCCTACCTCCGGCGAGTGCACGGCAAGTACCTTCCCTCACGCGTGATCGTGCACGACCCTGCTGACGCGACTCCCGCCTCGGCGGCAGAGGAAGAGGCGCCGGAAGCTCAGATCGCCTGATGTCTTCGCTCCCAGATGGACCGCCCACAGTCAGATACCTGCACCGAGGCGATAGGGAAATGACAGATGCGTGAGAAACGCCGCCGGACAGATCATTGAGAAAACCGGTGGACACCCAGGTCACGGCACTCCAAGAGGGCAGCAGGGATGAGAACCTACAGGCGCGCCGCATGCRCATTCGACGGGGTGCCGACAAAGACGTGGGAACGAAACGCCTCTGCCGGCCAGATAGCCGGCGTGGGCGGTCCCGAGCCGGCAGCTCGATGTCCGGATTCAAGCGGTGGCAGTCGTCAATGCCTTTTCGGTAGGCGGTTGGGAGCCGGCGTGATCAGGGAGAGGGTGACGAGATCGAGCGCGTTGCGGCCGGCGCGGTCCAGTCCGGCGGCGACGCGCTCGAAACTCTCTCGCGGGTCGGCCCCGGGCGGTGGGCCGGGAACCTTGTGATCGCCCGCGGGGTTGAGGATCGCCTGCTGGAGGGATGCGATGTTGTCCAGCAGGCTGCGGACGCCGTGGAGGAGGTCGGCGCGGGTCGTGTCCGCGTCCCTGGCCGCAGTCGTGGCGAGATCTGCGGCGGCCAGCCCGGGGATGGTGTCCCCGAGGTCGCGTGCGAGACGGCGAGCCGCGTGGGCCAGCAGGTAGAGGAGCCTGACGGCCTCGGTGTGCCCTGCGATCCCCGTCAGGTCGGGGTCGTGCAGGGCCCGGTGCAGCGCGAGGGCGTGGGAGGCGACGCGTGCGCTGGCCGGCGCGAGCGGTGCCCGGTCGAGGGTCCAGGCGACTCGGCTGCTGTAGAAGCCGAGCCCCGCGATGCCGCCGAGTATCGCGAGTCCACCCGTCGCGAAGCCGCGGACGTCGCCAGGAGGGGTGATGAACGGTGGCCACACGATCGCGCACGCGACCGCGGGAAGCAGGAGCAGTAGCTGGGCGACGATCGGGATCAGCAGTCGGCGACGCTGGTAACGCCGGGCCGCTCGCAGGACCCGCCCGTCGATGGTCAGCACGTTCTCAAGCACCTCCTCCCGCACCACGGCGTCCGTCAACGCCGGGACGAACGGCAGCCACGCGGCTCCGGGGAAACACCGCCGGCCCTCACCGTTCGATGATGACCAGGGCGGCGCCGGCGGTCGCGTGGAGGTTGTTCGCGTTTGCGCGTCCTCCCGCCGAGTACGACGGGAGGACGCGGTGGATGCCGGCTGGATCACGGCCCCTGCGTTCCTGCTGTGTCGGAGGTGCTCGTGGGGTCGAGGACCTTCCACTGCTGGAGCATGTCGAGGAGTTGGTCGCGGCTGAGGGTGTAGAGGGTGGTGAGGGTGCGTAGGTCTCCTTCGCGGATCGAGAGGACGCGGCCGGCGTAGTCGTCGCGTTCCCGCTGGATCTGGGCGACCCAGCGGCGCAGCGGCCCGGCGTCGGCGGCGGGCACGTGGGCCAGGGCGGGCAGGTTGAGCACGACACGGGCGGCCTGCGGTGGGAGGGATTCGGCTTGTCCGCCGGGCAGCAGGGTGTGGATGGGGACGCCGTAGAAGTCGGCGAGCGCGGCGAGCCTCCCGATGCTGATCATGCGGTCGCCGCGTTCGTAGGAGCCGAGTGCTGCGACCTTCCAC
>NZ_MRUJ01000274.1:0-1140 GCF_002099325.1 Frankia sp. KB5
CGCTCGCCCGGGGCGCAGTGGCGGGCGCCCGCGGTTGGCCGCAGGTCCTGATGACACCCACGGATCACCCGGCCCGCGAGCTGGCCCGCACGGTGGCGCAGGCGGCCGGGCTGTCCGTGCTCGCGGCGGCACGGCTCGACGTCGTCTCGCAACCCGCCCGTTTCGTCGGGGCGCTGTCGGATCTGCTCGCCCTGGGTCCGGCCGCCGCCGGCGGCGGGACCACCCCGCCGACCCGGCGGGTGGTGATCGTCGTCGACCAGTTCGAGGAGACGTTCACCCTGTGCGCGGATGAGGAGGAGCGCGGCGCGTTCATCCGCGCGCTGGTCGCCGCGTGCCGCGGGGACGGGGCCACCCGTCCACCGGCGGTCGTCGTCATCGGCGTCCGCGCCGACTTCTATGGCTGGTGCGCGGCCTATCCGGAGCTGGTGGACGCGCTCCAGACGGGGCAGGTCGTGGTCGGGCCGATGACCGCGGCGGAGGTGCGCGACGCCATCGTGAAGCCGGCCGAGGCGGTAGGGCTCACGGTGGAGCCGGGCCTGGTCGATCTGATGCTGCACGACATCGGCGCCGACGAGCACGGCGTCGTCGCCGACCCCGGATCGTTGCCCCTGCTCGCGCACGCGCTGCGCGCCACCTGGCGGGAACGCGAGAACGGCACTCTGACGGTGGCCGGTTACCTGCGGGCCGGGGGTCTACGGGGGGCCATCGCCCGGACGGCGGAGGAGACCTTCGGCACGCTGGACGCGGCCGGCCAGGATGCGGCCTGGCAGATCCTGCTACAGATGATCCAGTTCGGGGATGGGACGGACGACACCCGCCGCCGCGTCTCACGCACCGAGCTGCTGTCCACGTCGGCGTCAGCCCAGAACTCGGCGTCAGCCCAGAACGTCTCCGCCGTCCTCGACGCGCTGGTCGCCGCCCGACTCGTCACCGTGGACGCCGACACCGTCGAGATCCCCACGAGGCGCTGCTGCGCTCGTGGCCGCGGCTGCGCGAGTGGATCGAGGTCGATCGTGCCGCGGCGGTGACCCGACAGCGGCTCACCGACGCCGCGGCCACCTGGGACGACGGCGGGCGGGACCCGTCCTACCTGTTCGCCGGCAGTCGGCTGGCGACCGTCCGGGAGTGGGCGCAGGCCGG
>NZ_MRUJ01000275.1:0-10208 GCF_002099325.1 Frankia sp. KB5
AGCCGGCCACGTGAACCGTCCGGCCGTCGCGTTCAGTCCCGACGGCACCGAGCTGCTGACCGGTGGCGACGACGGCCGGGCCCTGCTGTGGGACGTGCGGGACCTCGCCGCCCCGGCGGAGCTGAGCGAGCTGAAGGGCGAGGCGGGCCCGAATGTCGTGCTCAGCGCGAACACGGCCGTCCGTGCGGTCGCCATCAGCCCGGACGGGAAGACGGCGGTGACCGGCAGCGACGACACCACCGCGCGGGTCTTCGATCTCACCGACCCGCGACGGCCGACCACCCTCCAGGTCATCGACGAGGTGCGATCGGTCGAGGCGGTGGCGGTCAACGTGGACGGCCTCGTGGCCGTGGGGGTGAACAGCGCGGTCGAGATCTACGATCCGTCCCGCCATTTCGACGCCATCGCGGTCCTGCCGCACGCGTCGAAGCCGTGGGCGTTGGCCTTCAGCCCGGACGGGCGAACCCTCGCCTCCGGTGCCGACGACCGCACCCTGCGCCTGTGGGACGTGCCGGGGCCGGTACTGGTCGGGCACCACCGCTTCCTGTGGTCGACGGCGGTCCATCCGAACGGGCGGGTCCTAGCCACCGGGGACTACGGGCAGACCGTCCGGCTGTGGGATGCGCATGACCCCGATCGGCCGGTACCGGCCGCCACGTTGACCGGATTCAACGCCGCGGTCGGCAGCGTCCGGTTCACCCCGAACGGCAGGGTCCTCATCGCCGGCAGCCTCGACTACGCCACCGACTTCGACGGCATGGTCACGCTGTGGGACGTCGCCGACATCCACCGTCCCAGGCTGCTGTCCACCATCCATCCCGGCATCGGCGGGATCAAGGACCTGGAGGTCAGCCCGGACGGCCGGACCCTCGCGCTGGCCGGCACGAGCGCCCGGCTGGCCCTGGTGGACATCTCCGCCCCGGCCACGCCCCGGGGGCGGTCCGTCCTCGCAGGGCACCGCTACGACGTCGCCACCGTCAGTTTCAGCCCGGACGGGCGCACCCTGGCGTCCGGAAGCAGCGACCGGACCATCCGGTTGTGGGACATCACGACACCGGACCGACCGGCGGGCATCAGCACGATCACGGGCTTCACCAGCGCCCTGATCACCATCGCCTTCAGCCGGGACGGAAGGACCCTCGCCGTCGGCAGCTTCGACACGAAGGTCGCCCTGTGGGACGTCACGGACC
The DNA here is from genome assembly GCF_002099325.1 of Frankia sp. KB5. Classification (NCBI taxonomy): domain Bacteria; kingdom Bacillati; phylum Actinomycetota; class Actinomycetes; order Frankiales; family Frankiaceae; genus Frankia; species Frankia sp. KB5. Next base: position 1,191 of record NZ_MRUJ01000275.1, read on the forward strand.
GCCGGGCCCCCCGCGCGCTGCCCTCGATCATCGGGTTGGGGGCCGGCGTCAACTCCATCGAATTCAGCTCCGACGGCCGGCTCATGGCGGCGGGCGTCGGCGGCGCGAACGGCGTGGTGCGGCTGTGGGACATGTCCGATCCGGCCGACCCGGTGCCGTACGCCACCTTCAGCGGCCGCTACAACGGCTTCGCTGCGGTCGCCTTCGCCCCGGACACCGCCTTCATCGTCGGAGCGCCCTACCAGGTGATCGGATTCGTCTGGGACCTCGACCCGGCGAGCGTCGTCACGCGGCTGTGCGCGCGGGCCGGCGACCCGCTCACCCGCGAGGAATGGAAACAGTACCTGCCGGGCCTCGACTACGATCCGCCGTGCGGCTGACCGGACCGGAGCCGGAACGGTTCATCACCGACCGGGTGGCCGAGGCGCTCCCCGCCTATGAGGTGACCGCCATGCTCGGGCACGGCGGTCACGCCGTCGTCCTCGCGGGTCGCCACCGCCGGCTCGGTCGAACCGTTGCGATCAAGGTCCTGTCGACCAGCGCGGCGGACGGCGGCGCCCACGGTCGGTTCCTGGCGGAGGCGCGCCTGCTGGCCGGACTCGACCATCCCCACGTAGTCCGCATCTACGACTACGTCGAATCCGGGGACCTGTGCCTGCTCGTCATGGAACGACTGGCGGGCGGCACCGTGCGGGCCCGCGCGGCGAACGGGCTGACCGTCGACGTCGTCTGCGCGATCGGGTTGGCGACCGCCGCCGCGCTGGAATGCGCGCACGCGGGCGGGATCCTGCACCGCGACATCAAACCGGACAACATTCTCTTCAGCGCCGACGGCCTGCTGAAGGTCACCGACTTCGGGATCGCCAAGCTCATCGGCGCTTCCGGCGCGGCCCCGAGCACGCTCGTCGGTACCCCCGTCTACATGGCGCCGGAACAGTTCGACGGCCGGCCGCCGGGACCGGCGTGCGACCTGTACGCACTCGGGATCGTCCTCTACGAACTGCTCAGCGGCCGCCCACCGTTCGTCCGGGCGCTATCGATGGCGCAGCTGATGGACCATCATCTGCGCGTCGCGCCGCAACCACTGGACGCCGCGCCGCCGGCAATCGCCGCGGTGGTGGACCGGGCGCTGCGCAAGGAGCCCGGTGCACGCCCGCCGTCGGCCCGCGCGTTCGCCCTGGATCTCGCCGCCGCGACGGCCCATGCGCTCGGTGCGGGCTGGCTCACCCGCTGCCCGCTGCCGCTGCGGCTCGACGACGATGTGCGCGACGCGGCGCGCGGCAGTCCACCAGCCCGCACACCACCAGCCCGCACACCACCAGCCCGCACACCGCCGGACACTCCGCCGTCAGCCGTCCCGCCACCAGCCACCGCCTCACCACGCCGATGGTCAGCCGGCGTGATCCGGCGCCGGTCCCTGAACCGGACCGCGCGGCGCGACCTCCGCCCGGCCGACATCACGTCCGCGCCGTTGCGGGTGGACTACCCGTACAGCGTGGTCGCCGCGCCGGATGGTGCGGTATACGTGTCCCAACGGCTACGCCACCGGGTGCTCCGGATCGAACGCGACGGCCGGACGGTTCACGTGGCCGGCTCCGGCAAGAGCGGCCCGCACGGTGACGGGGGGCCGGCCGTCAACGCCGAGCTGGACAACCCGTGCGGGCTGGCCCTGGGCCCCGACGGTTCCCTGTTCATCGCGGACAGCTTCAATAATCGGATCCGCCGGGTCGCGCCGGACGGTCGGATCGTCACCGTCGCCGGCTCCGGCCGTCACGGCCCGCCGGCCGGCCCCGCCGCCCGGCACGCCGCCTCGCTCAACCTGGCGCATCCGCACGGCGTCTACGTCGACGCGGCGGGCCTGGTGTACGTCGCGAACACCGGCGGCCACCAGGTGATCCGGATCGACCCGGATCTGCGGGCGGCACCGCTGGCGGGGGCGGGTGTCCCCGGCCTGTCCGGAGATCACGGACCCGCCCAGTTCGCCCAGCTCCGGCGCCCGCACGACGTCACGGCCCCGCCCGGACGGAATGTCTACCTCGCCGACACCGACAATCACCTGCTGCGGGCTGTCGACGCCGACGGGATCATCTCCACGGCCGCCGGGATGTTCTACGGCGCGTCCCCCGACGACGGAGCCCCGGCCCGGATCGCGGACGTCGGTCGACCCCACTCGCTGGCGCCCACCCCCTCGGGCGGTCTGCTGGTCACCGACCCCGATCGGGGACGGGTCCGCCTCGTCACCCACGATCGACTCGTCCGCATCTTCGCGGATGCCCGAACAGGTCTGCGGCGGCCGCTCGGTGTCACCGTCCACAGCGACGGCACCGCCTTCGTCGTCGACACCGCCCAGCACCTCATCCACCGTCTCCCGGTCGCATAGATCGGTCACCCGGCAAAGCATGGAAGACCCGGACGATGGTCAGTCCCCGGCACCATCAGCGGCGTCGGCACCATCAGCGGGGTCGGCACCATCAGCGGCGTCGGCATTCGTGCGTCCGGCGGCCCGGTAGGCGTTGGCGAGGTTTCCCTGCGAGGTCAGGGTGTCGCGGTGATCCGGTCCGAGGACACGCCGCTGGTCGGCCAGTACCCGCTCGTACAGGTCGATCGCCTCCGCGAGGCGCCCCGCGGCCGCAACGGCGCAGGCCAGGTTGTTCCAGGTGATCAGAATGTGTGGATGGTCGGCGCCGAGAACACCGCGGGCATCRGAGAGAACCCGCTCGTACAGATCGATCGCCTCGGGCAGACGTCCGAGCGCCTGGTAGGCGTCGGCGAGATTGCTGCGGGAGAGCAGGGTGTCGGGATGGTTGTCGCCGAGAACGCCTTCCCGGCCGGTCAGTACCTGCTCGTACAGGTCGAGGGCCTCAGTCGTCCGTCCGCTGGCCTGATAGGAGCTGGCGAGATTGTTGCGCACGAGGAAGGTCGTGAGATGCTCCTGGCCGAGAACCCGGACGACGTCGACGAGAACCTCTTCGTGCAGCCTGATCGCCTCCGCCAAGCGCCCCGCCGTCTGGTATGCGTTGGCCAGGTTGCTCCGGGCCAGCAGGGTGTCGGGATGGTCCGGGCCACGGATCCGTCCAGCGTCGTCGACAACCTGCTCGAGCAGTTCGACGGCCTCCGCGATGCGTCCGGCGGCCCAATAGGCGCTGGCGAGATTGTTACGGCTGATCCCCAGATTGGGATCATCGGATTCGAGGATGCGGCTGGCCCGCGCCAGGATCCGCTCGTACAACCCGATGGCCTCGGAAATGCGTCCGGCCTTCTGCAGGGCGAGGGCGAGGTTGTTCCGGAGAACCAGGGTGTTGGGGTGGTCGGTTCCCACGACCTGCTCGGTTCGAGCCAGCACCCAGGTGTGCAGGTCCACGGCGGCGGCGAGCTGTCCGGTTTCCTGGAGATAGAGCGCCGCCAGATTGCCCAGCCCCAGCATGCCCGCCGCGTTCGCGTCCGCCGGGGACGGCTCGGCTTCGATCTGGGCCTGAAGGTGTGGGAGCAGCGCGGCCCAGCGCGGCCAGGCCGCCGGATTACCCTGGATCGCGGTGGGCAGGGCCCTGATCATCAACCAGCCGACGGTGGCCCGGAACTCCAGGTGCCGCGACGTCGGAACCCGGTCCCGCAGCACCGCCTGCACCAGCCGATGCAAGGTGATGGTTCCCTGTTCGACCTTGCCCAGCCCGAGAGCACGGAGGCGGGCGACCACGTCCCCCCAGCGCAGCGGGGAGGAACAGGCCGCGCTCAGCGCCGACCAGAGCGTCCCCTCCCCGTTGCTCTCCCCCAGCTCCCCGTTGCTCTCCCCCAGCACCACCAGCGCGGGAAACAGGTCGAGCGGGATGGGCTCCGGGCCGAAGAATCCGGCCAGCTGCAGCAGCTCGACGACGGCCGGTTCGTCCGGTCCGATCTCGTCCAGGGCCAGGTTCCACGCCGCGGCGACAATGAACGGATAGCGGTCCGGTTTTCCGCGGGTAAGGAGTTCCCGAGTCTCCACGCGCAACGCAGCCAGGTAGTCCGAAACGGTCATGCCRCTGGCGGCGAGCCAGGCTCCGGCCTGTTCCGCCGCCAGCGGCAGGTCCCCGACCGCGGCCGCGAGCCGCTCAGCCTCGGCGTCCTCCAGCGCGGCTCGGTGCCTCCTCAGCAGATCGATCGTGTCCCTCCGGGGCAGCACCGCGACCTCGGTTGCGGTAGCCCGACCGGCCCAGTCGGGGTTGCGCGAGGTAATCACGAGATGTCCGAACTCGGCGGTCTCCGCGGCCTGCAGAAGCCTGGACAGGTAGGGGTTGGTGGCGGTAGCACCGGCGTTGTTGCCCATGACGGCATTGCCAATAACGGCATTGCCAATAACGGCATTGTCGACGACCAACAGCCACCGGCGATGAGGTCGACCGGCGCGCAACGCCTCGGCCGCCGCGGCGGCCGCTGCCTCGTCCCCCTCCACGTGGGCGAGTCCCAGCTGGGCCGCGAGGGCGGCGAGGCCGGCGACGACCTCCGTCATCTTGTCGCCGCGGATCCACCAGACCAGGTCGTAGGCGTGGCTGTACCGGTAGGCGAACTCCACGACGAGCTCCGTCTTGCCGACCCCGCCCAGGCCATGCACCACCTGGGCCCGCACCCCCGGCACAGGGGAACCGGGGCCGGGCACGGCCCGGTCGAAGCCCGTCAGTCGCGCGCGCAGCTCGGCGAGTTCGGATGCACGCCCGACAAAGCGGGGGTTACGCACCAGTTCCGGCGGCAGCCCCCACACGAGCGGGGGCCGACCCGGATACCGCGCTGCCCGTTCGGACTCGTCCGCCGCCGCGGGCACGTCGCGGGTGTCGCGGGTGGGGAGCGGCGTGGGATTGACCGACCGCACCTGCCCTGTCACGGCGGCACGTATCCCGTCCAGCAGCCGGGCGCGAGCGGCTGCGGCGGCGCCCGGCCCGGCCAGGTCGGTCAGGTCGGTCAGGTCGATCCAGGTGAGGCTGCCGAGCAGGCCGAGCGTGTCGGGCTCGCACGGCTCGACCTGCACCGGAATCAGCCGGCGCCCCCGCCCGCCCATGTCCGCCGCCCAGATCGCCTGCCACTGCGCCGCCGCGCCGACCGAGGCGAGATAGGCCGGGGTCAGCACCGCCAGGAGCCGGCCTGCGGTGGTCAGTCCCGCCTGGACGAGCGCAGGCCAGTTCGACCCGGGGACGAAGTCCCATGCCTCGAGCAGCACGCGGCGGCCAGCCCTCTCCAGGGTGTCCGCGATCCACTCCGCCCACGCCTGGTCGACGCCGGCGTAGGAGACGAAGAAGTCCACCGTCTTCCCGGCGTCGTGGGTGGTATCCGTGCCAGCCGGGTTCATCGGCTGGCCACCCGGACGCCCCGCCAGTCGAGAGGTGAAGGCCGGGATCAGGCGTTGGGCGGCAGGTCGGTGCCGGCACCGCGCTGACGTAGCGCGACCCGCTCCAGGCCCGCGCCCATGGCCAGCGCCGCCTCGGCGTCGGTGTTGAGGCCTTCCACCGTGAATCCCGCCTCGGCGATCATCTTCAGGTCCTGGTGGCCCTCCTGACCCTCACTGGTCAGGTAGTCACCAAGGAAGATGGAGTTCACCACCGAGAGGGCGAGGGGCTGCATCGAGCCGAGATGAATCTCCCGGCCGCCCGAGAGCCGCACCTCGGCCGTGGGGTTGACGAACCGGACCATGGCGAGAATGCGCAGGCACTGCCGGGGGTTGAGGTTCCATTCCGCCCCCAGGGGCGTGCCCTCGAATGGCATGAGGAAGTTGACCGGGATGGAGTCCGGGGCGAGCTCGCGCAGCGCGAAGGCGACGTCGACGAGGTCCTCGTCGCTCTCCCCCATGCCGGCGATGATACCCGAGCAGGGTGAGAGGCCGGCGTGCCTGGCTTCCTGCACCGTGTCGACCCGGTCGTTGTAGGTGTGCGTCGTGCAGATGTCTGCGTACTTCTCACCGGCCGTGTTCAGGTTGTGGTTGTAGGCGTCCGCACCGGCCGCCCGCAGCTGTGCGGCCTGCCCGTCGGACAGCAGGCCGAGGCACGCGCACACCTCCACGTCCGGATGCGCGGTCTTGATCGCGCCGATCGTGTCCGCCACTCGGTCGACGTCCCGGTCCGTCGGCCCGCGGCCGCTCGCGACCAGGCACACCCGGCGGGCACCGCCCGAGATGCCGGCGCCGGCCRTCGCGGCGGCCTCCTCGGGCTTGAGCCAGGTGTACTTCAGGATTCCCGTGTTCGAACCGAGCCGCTGCGAGCAATAGGAACAGTCCTCCGGACAGAGTCCGCTCTTGAGGTTCACCAGAAAGTTCAGCTTGACACGCCTGCCGAAGTACCTCCGCCGGAGCCGGTAGGCGGCGGCGACGACGTCCAAGAGATCGTCGTCGTCACTGCGCAGGACGGCCAGGGCCTCGTCCCGGGTCGGAGCCTGACCACTCACCCCCTTGCTGACAAGGCTGTTCAGAGTGGCTGACAGGTCCATGTCCGTCATCCTCGATCCTCTGCTGGCACGGCGGGCACTGGCGGGCGGCGGAAACCTGCGGGTGATCGTCCTTCCGCCGCGTCCACACTCTCATCGTTGCCTTGATCGGAACCAGYGATCGCCCACGCCGGGGCGGGGGTACGGCCGGGGTTGCCCGGACGTGGACGTGGCCAACCGGCGCCGGCGGGCAGGAAGGGGAGGATGGGTATGTGGCGACTGGATCCCGRGTGGAGGAGAACGACGCGTGCGTGTCGGGCGACAGCGTCGCCGGCGCCCACCCCACACCGACCGAACCAGCGACTGGACCTTCGAGTGGAAACTGGACCTTCGACCGGAAAGTGAGGCCCACCAGTGAGCCCGCAAGGATCCGACTCCGACGTCGTGACGGTGCCGCGTGACGCGGCGTCACCACAGACGGTGTCGCGTGACACCGCGTCGGTCCCGCCCGCCGACGAGGTCGTGCTCCTCGACGCCGAACGCCGCCCCTGCGGGACGGCGCCGCGGATCGCCGTGCACGGCCTCGACACCCCCCTGCACCTGGCGTTCTCGTCCTACCTTTTCGACCCGTCCGGCAGGCTGCTCGTCACCCGCCGGGCGCTCGACAAGCGGACCTGGCCGGGGGTGTGGACGAACAGCTGCTGTGGGCATCCCCGCCCAGGCGAGGATCTGGCGCGGGCCGTCGAGCGCCGGGTAGGCCAGGAACTCCGCCTGGAGTTGACCGACCTGCACTGCGCGCTGCCGGACTTCGCCTACCGCGCCACCGCCGCCGACGGTCTCGTGGAGAACGAGGTCTGCCCGGTCTACGTGGCGCGGGCGCTCGGGGACCCGGATCCGGACCCGGCCGAGGTGGTCGAGTGGCGCTGGGTCGAGTGGGACGACTACCGCCGGGTGGCCGCCGCCGCGCCCTGGGCGCTAAGCCCCTGGTCGGTCGACCAGATGGCGGCGTTCAGCGCGGCGGCCCATCCGCTGACCGCCGCGCTCTCCCTCGTCTCCGGCGGAACCCACACCTGAGCCGGCCATCCGGCGAGCCGACCCTCCGTCCTGTTCCGGAGGGCATCCTGTTCCGGAGGGCATCCTGTTCCGGAGGGCATCCTGTTCCGGAGGGCATCCTGTTCCGGAGGGCATCCTGTTCCGGAGGGCATCCTGTTCCGGAGGGGTTGCCGTGCCGGCGCTGACGCCCGGGGCCACCGAACCGCGGATGGTCCCGGACGCCGCGCGACCGTCCGCCGCCGGCCCCGACCCGGGGGTCCGTGGCGACGACGACACCGCGACGCGGGTGGCAGGAGCACGGCGTCAGTCCACGGCACCCCGCCGCGTCACGGCATCCCGGACATGGTCGATGACCGAGGCGATCGGACCTACCGTCCACTGCTTGGCGGTCGAACCGGCGGCTGACGGGTGCACCCAACCAGCACTAGGGCCTGTTCTGGGTTCGGATCATGGGGTCGGGAGGCTGYGTAGCCAGAGGATGGATCCGCGTAGGTGGAGTCCCGCGGCGTAGCTTTCGGGTGTCTTGTCGTAGCGGGTGGCCAGACCCCGCCATTCCTTGATCTTGTTGATGCTGCGCTCCACGGTGTTGCGGTCCTTGTAAAGCGTGGCGTCGTGGCTGACCGGGCGGCCACCGAGGCTGCCGCGTTTCTTGCGGTTGGCCTTCTGGTCGGCCTTCTCCGGGATCACCGCCTGGATCTTCCGGGCGCGCAGGTGGGCGCGGTTGGCGCGGGAGGAGTACGCCTTGTCGCCGGCGACCGCGTCCGGCCGGGTCCTGGGGCGCCCGACCGGGCACCTTGATTTTCTTCAGGACCAGGAGGAAACGCGGGCTGTCCGCCGCCTGTCCGGGGGTCAGGACGATGGACAGCGGGCGGCAGCGCCGGTCGGTCGCGAGGTGCACCTTGCTGGTCAGCCCGCCCCGGAAACGTCCCAGCTCGGCGGCGGTCAGCCGAGCCCTGCGGCGTCGGCGTACCGCGCGGCGCCGTGCCCGTTCGGCTTCCTCACCACCCTCGGGCGCCTCGGTCACACAGTCGTTTTGCCCGGTTTCTGAAGCCCCTTTTCCTCCGTCAGGGCCTTCTCCAGGTCGACCAGGAGATCCGGGTCGACCACCATGCCCGCCGCGTGGTGATGCGCGCGGGCGACGGTGGAGTCCACGCTGGCCAGGCTGAGATCGACATCGTCGCGCGCCGCCGCCTCGGTGATCATCGCGTCCATGAGGGTCTGGAAGACCCCGTCCTGCGCCCACAGCCGGAACCGGTCGTAGATCGTCGACCAGGAGCCGTAGCGTTCGGGCACGTCCCRCCAGGGGCTGCCGGTCCGGAACCTCCACATCACCGCGTTGACGTAGCTGCGCAGGTCAGGGATCAGCCCGGAGGCCCCCAGCGGGAGGTACGGCTCGATCAGCTCCCACTCACCGTCGGTCAGGTCGCCACGAGTCATACAACCGTGCTACCAGCCGGAGCACCCGAACACGAAAGGCGATCATCCCGCCTGTGATCCGAACCCGGAACAGGCTCTAGCAGGACTTCGTTAGGTGACTCCGGATAGGTGACTCCGGATAGGTGTTGTGTGACGGTGGGTGTGTGG
>NZ_MRUJ01000276.1:0-11482 GCF_002099325.1 Frankia sp. KB5
CCCCCACATGAGACGGCGAAGCCCTTCACTCCCAGCGGATGCGCGAGGTGCGCCCGCACGCGGGCCTGTCCCGCCCCGAACAGGATGATCGCGTGACCGGTGAGGCGAGGGCCGGCTCCGGCGCCATGGCTATCGGGACCGGGCGGTGGTCACCTCGCCGTAGGTGTGCAGGGAGGCGAGGTCAGCGGCGGCCCGGCCGGACGCCCACCCCTCGCCGTCGGTCGCGTTCACCGCCCGGGCGACGACCTGCGGGAACATCGTCTCGGCTGCCTCCTTCACGGCGTCGCCACGGGCGGCGAGCACAGGCAGCAGCCGGCTCTCGCCCGCCTCGACCGCGGCCTGTTCACTGGCCTGCTCGGTAGCGGCCGTCAGGCGTTGGCCGATCCGGACCGCGAACGAGGCGAGGAACGACTGGCGGAACGACCGGGTGCGGGACCGCCCGTGGCGGGACCCGGCCTGCATCATCGCCGCGGTCGCCTGGACCAGGAGCGAGGTGTACAGCAGTTCGACGGCGTCGAGGTCAGGCTGGAAACCGATCACCGTGGCGAACCCGAGGTTCTTTGTCCACACCGAACGGCATCGGTTTGCACCGGCGACCACGTCGAGCAGGCTGGCCTTGGCCGCCTCGTAAGGGCTGTCGACGCCGACCCGGCGGCCGGCCGGCTCGTCGCGGGTTCCCTCCCGCGCCGCGAGCAGCGCCTCGTCGATGCTGTGCCGGGCCATGAGCTGCTGTGCCTTGGCGGTCAGCGCCTCAGCCTCGTCCGCGAACCCGGTTGATTCGGCCTTCGCCAGCAGCGCCCGGACCTTGTCGAGGATGCGTGGGTCGGCGCTCCGGCCGGCCCCGGCCCGGTGGCCCGGGTCCGCCTGGCCGTGGCCGCGTCCCGCGGGGCGACCTGGTGGGTCGCGTCGTGTGGTGCCTGGCGGGGGGCACAGGGATTCGATCGCGGGAAGGGTGTGCAGAAGGGTGAGCAGACCAAGGGTGTCGGCAAGCGCCTCCGCCCGGTCCCGGCCCTCCCGGTCACCCCAGGCGTCCAGCCAGGTGCCGTCATCCTCCCACCACAGAACGGCGTTAAGATCATACAGCTGGTTCTTCCACCGCTCGTCGACGGTGGCGGCCGCGTATTGCCGCATCTGGCCGGCGATGGCGTCGACGGCGAGTCGCGCCTGGCGCTGGCCTGCCTGACGGTTCACGATCCGGTGCACGTCAGCCGGCTGCCAGCCGCGCTGCCAGGCGGCCTCGACGGTGCGGTCGAACCACCCGGCCAGGGACCGATTGACAACTCGGCGTCCGGCCGGCCCGCCCGGCGCGGCGACGAGCAACTCCACGTACTCGGCCAGTGCCGCCTCATCCCGGGCGAGCTGGGCGTTCAGCRCCGCCGCGACCAGCTGATCGGCGATCCGGCGAAACATCTCCCGCTGGCCGCGCTCCTCCTGGTAGAAGGCCCCTGCCCCGGACTCCGGCGCCTGGGCGCGGACACGGTTCGCGCGGGCCTTCTGTTTTGCCTTGCGTCGTTCCCGGTTCCGGCTGCCCACCCATCACCTCGCTCAGCGGGAGTCCTGATCTCTCGTCCCCAAGGATCGCATGTCGACCGGAGCGAGAAGGACCGACCCCAGGTTCGGTGATCAACTCCGCGGCCATACGGCAGAATGATCCACTTATTCACCTCGTTGAGGTTCGTCATGGCGATGTGCTCGGCGGGCGGCCCGAACGAACCAGCCCCGGACCATGCCGTCGCCCGGACCATGCCGTCGCCCGGACCATGCCGTCGCCCGGACCATGTCGCTCGACCGCGGAACCGGCCCTGGCAACGCTCCTGGGGACGTACGGATCGTTCCTGGCTGCCGTTCTAGACTGATCAGAGTGGTCGTGAGCCTCATGCTCCTGGACGGGGTGCGCTGGGAGGGCACCCCGGTGATGGGCGACCGCCCCCGGGCGTTGCTGGCGGCGCTGGCATCCGAGCCCGGCCGGCCGGTGCGGGCGCAGCGGCTGGCCGAGATGATCTGGGGCGAGGGGTCGTTGGCCAACCCGGCCAAGGGCCTTCAGGTGGTCGTCTCGCGGACCAGGGCGGCGTGCGGTGCCGGTGCGGTGGTGCGCGACGGTGACGGCTACCGGCTCGGTCTCCTGCCGACGCAGGTCGACAGCTGTCTGCTGGGCCGGCTGGTGGCCGAGGCCGCCGAGCTCGTCGCTGTYGATCCGCGGGCCGCCGTCGAGCGGGCCCGCGCTGCGCTGGACCTCGGCGCGGCGCTGCCGCCGGTGCCGGTGAACGGCTCCGGGCCGCTCGCCGGCGTGCGCCGGGCGGCCGGCCGCGACCTGGCGGCGGCCCGACTGCTGTTGGCCCGGGCCACGAGTCGTACAGGTGAGCATGCCAAGGCGCTCGGGCTCCTGGAGGCGGCGCACGCGCAGCAGCCCGACGACGAGGACCTGCTGGTCGACCTGCTACGCAGCGAGGCCGCGGTGCGCGGGCCCGCGGCGGCGTTGGGACGATTCGAGCGCTACCGCCGGGACCTGCGGGAACGGCTGGGGACCAGCCCCGGGGAGACACTCACCCGGGTCCAGCGCGATCTGCTCGCCCTCGACCGGCCCGTCCGGGGCGGGATCCGATACGACGCCACTCCCCTGCTGGGCCGCCAGCACGACGTCGAGCGGCTGCGGGCGTTACTGGACCGGTCGCGGGTGGTGTCGATCGTCGGGCCGGGTGGCCTCGGGAAGACCCGCCTGGCCCATCTGCTCGCCCGGGACAGCACGCTGCCGGTGGTGCACGTCGTCCACCTGGTCGGGGTGGCGGCGCCCGAGGACCTGATCGGCGAGGTCGGCTCCGCGCTCGGCGTCCGCGACTCGATCGGCGACCGCCGGGTGCTGACCCCCGCGCAGCGCGCCGACCTGCGCGCGCGGATCGCCGCGCGACTGGCGCGGGGGCCGGGCCTGCTGCTGTTGGACAACTGCGAGCATCTTGTCGCCGAGGTCGCCGAGCTGGTCGCCTTCCTCGTCACGGCCACCGCCGACCTGCGGGTGCTCACGACGAGCCGGGCGCCGCTCGCGATCGGTGCCGAGCGGGTCTACCTGCTCGGCGAGCTGGTCCGCGCCGACGCGGTCGAGCTGTTCAGCCAGCGTGCCACCGCGGCCCGCCCCACCGTCCGGCTCGACCGTGAGGTGGTCGGCCGGATCGTCGACCGGCTCGACGGGCTTCCGCTGGCGATCGAGCTGGCGGCGGCTCGGGTCCGGGCGATGTCGGTGGAGGACGTCGACCGGCGGCTGGCGGACCGGTTCGCCTTGCTGCGCGGCGGAGACCGCGCCGCCCCGGACCGCCACCGCACGCTGCTCGCCGTGATCGACTGGTCGTGGAACCTGCTGGCGGAGCCGGAACGGCGCTCGCTGCGCCGGCTGGCGCTGTTCCCGGACGGTTTTACCCTGGAGGCGGCGGAGGAGATCCTCGCCGCCCCCGGCCCCGCCGACGAGGCAGCGGGTTCCGATCCCGTCAACGCGGTCGACGCGGTGCAGAACCTCGTCGAACAGTCGTTGCTGAGCGTGCGCGAGCCGGCCGGCGGAGTGCGTTATCGGATGTTGGAGACGGTCCGGGAGTTCGGCCGGCTGCGGCTGGCCGAATCCGGCGAGCAGGTCGCGGCGCGACGGGCCCAGCGGGACTGGGCGGTCGGCTACGCCACCCGGCACGGCGTGGGTCTGGTCACGGAGCGGCAGTTCGCGGCGATCGACGCGATCGCGGCCGAGGAGACGAACCTCGCCGACGAGTTGCGTGACGCGGTGGCCGACGGCGACACCGAGACGGTCGTGCGGCTGCTGGCGGTGCTCGGTATGTTCTGGGCGATCCGCGGCGAGCACCTCCGGATGTCGGTGCTGATCGACGCGGTCACCGCGATGCTGTCCGGCTGGACACCGCAGCCCGCCGCGGCTCAGGCGGCCGTGGCTGCCGGGACCGCGATGGCGACGGTCGCGATCTTCGTGGGGGACGGGCTTCTCCCGGCGCCGATCCGCGAGCTGCTGGAGCGGCTCGGCCCCGAGGCTGCGGGCGACCCGTGGCTGGCCAACACGGCGCGGGTGCTGCTCGCCCTCGACCCGGCGCAGCCCACGGACACCGAGACACAGCTCGTGCGGCTGGCGGACGGCGCCGACCGGCACCTGCGCCTGGTCTGTCTGGTGTGGCTGGCCCATCTGCACGAGAACGCCGGTGAGGCACTGGCCTCGGCGGCAGCCGCCGAGCAGACGCTGGCCCTGGCCACACCGCGGGAAGGGCCGTGGCTGACGGCCATGGTGCACACCCGGCTGGCCGAGCTGACGATGCGGCGCGGAGATTTCGCCGTCGCCCGTTCCCACGCCCAGGCGGCCCTGCCGGTCCTGGAACGGCTCGGTGCCCGCGACGACGTCGCACAGCTGCGGGTGCTGCTGGCGTTCGACGCCGTCAACGGCGGCCGGCTCGACGCGGCCGAGGAGTATCTCGCCCAGATCGACCCGTCGGACGGGGCCGTGTACGGCGGCCCGATGATGGCGGCGATCGGCCGGGCCGAGCTCGCGATCGTGCGCGGCGACACGGCTGTGGGCCTGCGCCAGCATCTGGACGCGGCAGCGGGGATGCGGGCGTTGCGATGGCCCGGCGTCGCAACGACCGGCGTCGAGCCCTGGGTGCTGGCCGGCGACGCGGTGGCGCTCGCCGCCTTCGCCTGGCACGCGGCCAGCGCCGACGACCTCGCCACCGGCCACGACCTGTTTCGCGCCAGTCTCGTCCGGTATGCCGACGCGTTGCGACGCAGCCGGGCCACGATCGACTATCCGGCGTGCGGGACGCTGCTGTTCGCGTTCGGCGTCTGGGGCCTTCGCGACGGCCGGCCGGCCGGGATGCCGGCCGGGATGACAGTGCGGGAGGCGGTCCAGCTGCTCGCGCTGGCGAAGCGTTTCTCCTACATCGCGACGATCCCGTCGCTGGGGTGGGCCCGGGTCGAGGCGCTCGCCGAGCGCCGGGCACCCGGCGCACTCCCGGCAGCCCGGTCGGACGCCGAGGCCCGGCGCCCGGCACAGCTGTTCGACGAGGCGTGCATCCTCGTCGAACGGCTGGCCGAGCGGCTGGCCGATCTACCACCGGGCCGCGACGGGGCATCGCCGGGGCACGGGCTACAGGTGCCGCTTGTAGCTGACGACCGACATCGGCAGGAAGATCACGATCACGGTGAGACCGGTGAGCAGCGTCCAGCCGACCTGCCCGGTGAGCACGCCGTTGTTGGCCAGGTCCCGCGTGGCGGAGACCAGGTGTGACACCGGATTGACCCTGGTGAAGGTCTCCAGCCAGCCCGGCAGCGTCTTCGCCGGCACGAACGCGTTGGACAGGAAGGTCAGCGGAAACAGGATCATCATCGAGATTCCCTGCACGCTGCGGGCGCTGCGGGCGACCGTGCCGATCCAGGTGAACGCCCACGCGATCGCCCAGCCGGTCAGGACCGCGAGCACGATCGCGCCGAGCACGCCGGGCACGCCGCCGCCGGGCCGGTAGCCGAGGATCAGGCCCATCAGGTAGGTCAGGCTCGCCGCGATCAGGTAGCGGACCAGGTCGGCGATCATCGGYCCGGCCAGCGGCGCGATCCGGGACATCGGCAGGGACCGGAACCGGTCGAAGACCCCCTTGTCCATGTCCTCCCGCAGCTGCGTACCGGTGGCCATGCAGGTGGTGAGCACGGTCTGGGCGACGATGCCGGGGATGAGCAGCGGCAGGTAGCTGTGGACGTCGCCGGAGATCGCGCCGCCGAACACGTAGGCGAACATCGCGGTGAACAGCAGCGGCTGGAGCGCCACGTCGAAGAACTGTTCCGGGTTGCGGCGCATCTTCTTCAGCGCTCGCCAGGCCATCGCGAAGCTCTGGGTAAGGGTGTCCCCCACCCCGGCGCGGGCCCGGGTACGGGCAACGGCGGCTGCCGGGTCGACGGCCGAGGCCGGCCGCGGCGCGCCTGCGGCCGGCCCGGCCGACGGCCCGGCGAGAACGGTGTTCATCGAGTTACCTCCGTGGCGTGGTCGTCGGGGCCGGTCGCGTCCTGGTCGGGTACCGCTCCGGTCGGGCCGCCGGCGGTCTGCGGGTCGCCGGCGTCGCCCGGGTCGCCGGCGTCGCCCGGGCCGCCGTGGCCGGGACCGGCGCCGTGGCCGGTGAGGGCGAAGAAGACCTCGTCGAGGGTCGGTTTGGCGACACTGACCGAGGCGATCGCGACGGCGGCCCCGCGCAGCGCGATCAGCACGTCGGCGGCCCGGTCGGCGACGTCGAGCGGGACGTTGAGCCGGCCGGACTCGGGCGTGGTGACCGGCTCCTCGCCGAGCACCCGCAGCACCACCTCGCGGGCGCGCTCCTGGTCAGCGCCGGGGGCGAGCTGAAGCTGCAGCGTCGAGTCGCCGACCTGGGTCTTGAGCTCGTCCGGCGTGCCCTCGGCGACCTTGCGCCCGTGGTCGATCACGCAGACCCGGTCGGCGAGCTGGTCGGCCTCGTCCAGGTACTGCGTGGTGAGCAGGACGGTGCAGCCGTCGTTGACGAGCTCGCGGATGGTGTCCCACATCTGGCCGCGGGTACGCGGGTCGAGGCCGGTCGTCGGCTCGTCCAGGAAGATCAACGGTGGCCGGGTGATGAGGGACGCGGCAAGATCGAGGCGGCGGCGCATCCCGCCGGAGAACGCCGAGATCTGTCGTTCGGCGGCCTCCTCGAGACCGAACTGCTCCAGCAGCCGGCGCGCGGTGGCGCGCGCGTCAGCCGAGCGCAGGCCCTGGAGCCGGCCGAACAGCCACAGGTTCTCGGTGGCGGTGAGGTCCTCGTCCACGGAGGCGTACTGGCCGGTCACGCCGATGAGCTGACGGACCCGGTGCGGCTGGGCGGCGACGTCGACGCCGAAGATCTCGGCCCGGCCGTCGTCGATCGCCAACAGCGTGGCCAGCATCTTCAGCATCGTCGTCTTGCCGGCGCCGTTGGGCCCGAGCACGCCGAAGATCTCGCCGTGGTGCACCTCGAGATCGATGTGGTCGACGGCGTGAAAATCGCCGAATCTCTTGACCAGACCACCGGCCTGGACCGCGGGCATGGCTGTCATCCGTCTTCCTTCCGTGGGGTGTCGCGACAACGGGGGATCGACAACGGGGGATCGACAACGGGGGATCGACAACGGGGGCGTCGGGTCGAGGGAGGCGTCGGATGAGCTGGCCAGAACGCTAGACAACGGCGGTATCACCGCCCCTGCACGCCGGTTTCACCGGCCTTCGACCGGCCGCGCGGGCGGGACACAGGCGCCGCCACCGGCCGGAGCCGCCTCCGCTACCGACGGCCTGCCCGGTCCGCCCCGTGCCCGCCCGTATGCACGATGCGGGCAGGCACGTCACCCGCGAAGCAGAGTGATCGCGCGGCCGGCGGGACCGGCGGTCGTGGTGACGCCGGTGCGTTCGCCGATGGCGGGGGACGTCGGGGCGCTGGTCGAAGATGGCGAGGGTCCCGGTGTCGAACTGGAAACGGCCGAGGTAGCGGTCACGCTGTGGGTCTCGCTCGGCTGGATCGGCGTYGCTCCGCACGTTTCGGTATGTGTCCAGAACTGTGCGGCGCGTCGGCGATAGCCACGCCGCCTCATCCGGCGCGGTCGAGGCGGAGGGCGCGGTCATACGCCTCGCGGGCGTCGAGGAGCTGGTCCCAGTGCTCGGCGACCCAGGCGCAGGCGACCGCCATCGGCTCCAGCATGCTGCGGCCCAGCGCGGTCAGCTCGTACTCGACATGGGCGGTGGCCCTGGCATCCAGGACGGTGCGGGTGATCAGGCCGTCCCGTTCGAGGGAACGCAGCGACTGGGTGAGCACCTTGGGAGTGACCCGGCTCAGCGGCACGCGCAGCTCGGAGAACCGGCGCGGCCCGTCCTCAAGGCAGCGGATGATGAGCGCTGCCCACTTGTCGCCGAAGCGGATCGGGTTGAGCGAGGACGGGCACAGCTCGTCGAACATGTCGGCGGGCAGGGGCTTCCTCACCGCTTCACGATAGCCAGCCAGCCGGTATCCCCGCGGTAACCGCCATCCCCGATAGCGTCCGCGCACCGGCAGGCGCAAGGGCACCGGCATACGGGGAGAGGGGTTGCCGTGAACATTGTGGTGTTCGGCGCGGGCGGGCGTGCGGGGCGGCAGGTTCTCGCCGAAGCAGGTCGCCGCGGCCACCGGGTCACCGCCGTGATGCGCGACCCCGCACGTCATGGCGACCTGCCGTCCGACGCCCGGGTGGTTGCGGGTGATGTCACTGATGCGGTAAGTGTCGAGCGTGCGGCGGCCGGACAGGACGCGGCGATCAGCGCCGCGGTCGACCTGTCCACGCCGGCGCACGACTTCTTCACCGCGTCGTCCCGCACCTTGGCCACCGGGCTGGCCAGGGCGGGCGTGCGCCGCCTGGTGGTCGTCGGCCTCTCCTCGATCCTGCCGGGGGCATCTGGCGCCGCGTTGATGGACGAGCCCGGCTACCCGAACGAGTACCGTTCCTTCTTCCTCGGCCACGCGGCGGGCCTCGACGTGCTGCGCGCCTGCGAACTCGACTGGGTGTACGTCGCTCCCGCTGGGGACTTCGACCACGACGGGGCGCGCACCGGCCGGTACCGGGTCGCCGAGCACGGCGACCCGGCCAGCCGGATCGGGTACGCGGACTTCGCGATCGCGCTGCTCGACGAGATCGAGGAACCGCGCCACCACCGCGCCACCGTCAGCGTCCAGTAGGTGCCGATCCATGACCAGCGGGCGGTCGGATCATCACCATCGGCAGTAACGCCGCCGACCGGATCCCCGAGCCGGGTGGCAGCGTTTACGCGGCCAGCAAGTCCGCGCTGACCTATAGCCGTAACCCGTTCGCGATAAAATGTTACCCGCCGTTCTATGCCCGGACATCCACGCGCCTGGCCGGGCCCGCCGTTGTCACTTCAGGCGCGGCCATCAGGTTGTCAACGGCGGGGGATGGGTGGCGTGATGCGACCGTGGCGACCTCGGTTGCCGCGAGGCAGGAAGTATGGGCCCGAAGCAGCGGGGTATCAACCCACGGCCGTGCTGGCTCTGATGTTCGTATCAGCCGATCTCAATTGTCGATGGCTGGCCCCGGGCGCAGAACGTCGATCACCCACTCGTATCGGCTATGATTGGCTCGAAGTCAGTGGAGACCAGTATTTCGCCGGCATGTTCAGCTGCCCAGACTGCCGCACCCGGCGAACGGGTGCCGCCGATGGCCTACCAGGACGTTCGCGACAGTTGCGGAAGGGACGCGGTCATGACGTTCGCATTGTCATCCGGATCGACGGCCATATCTTGCACCGGGACCCGCCGGCGCGGATAAATCAGGAGCGGCATCGGGCACGGCGTCCAGAGCCGGCCTGGGAAACTGGATGTTTTCCGGCTGGCCAGCCGCGGAGACCCCTATACACCCTCCGTACGCTCCGCGAAAAGGCCGGTTCCACCTGCTGCCCCTCAGGGAGGAACCGGTCGTTGTATCTCGAGAATTTGTTGAAGCCGTCTGCTGACGGACCAGAGGAGCGTACTCAGTGGACAAGATCCAAACAATCGAGGAGCTACACACCACGGCATCCGATCTCACCGGACTCACCGACTTCGGCCCGGCGGACTATCTGGAAGGGCTCGAGGTGCTCCTGGCCTCCTATCAGGAAGAGGCGAGCCTGACGCCGCACGGCGTCCAGCTGGTCCAGGACGAGTTGTGCGGCATCCTGATGGCCCGCCTGTTCAGTGAGGCCGGGTGGCAGAGACATCCCGAGCACGCCCAGGTCCCGATCGAGAGGCCGGTGTTCATCGTCGGTATGCCGCGGACCGGCACCACCACCCTGCACCGGCTACTCACCGCCGACTCGGCCAACCAAGGGCTCGAACTGTGGCTGGGCTACGCTCCCCAGCCCCGGCCCGCACGCTCGACCTGGCCTACCAACCCGATCTTCCAGATGGTCCAGGGGGGCGTCGACAAGTTTGTCGAGCAACATCCCGGCTACCTGGGCATCCACAATCGCAAAGCCGGCGAGGTCGAGGAGTGCTGGCTGTTGACCCGCCAGTCGATGGTCTCGCCGTATTTCGAGTTCACCGGGTACGTGCCGACGTACTCCGCGTGGCTGGCAGGCCGGGACTCGACCGAAGCGTACCGGCGGCATCGCCGCAACCTCCAACTGATCGGGCTGCATGACCCCGGGCGACGCTGGGTACTCAAGTCCTCCAGTCACATGCCCTGTCTGGATGCCCTGCTGGCGACCTACCCCGACGCAATGGTGATCCAGACCCACCGCAGACCCGCTAGTACGGTACTGGGATCGGCGTGCAGCATGGCGAGCAAGCTTGCCGCGGGCATGTCCTCAGTTTTCCAGGGCGAGGTGATCGGCCCTACCCTGCTCGCACTCGCCACTCGCACTCTTGCGCGATTCGCCACGGAGCGGGCCAAACACGACCAGGCCAGATTCTACGACGTCGAATTCGACGAGTTCACCGCCGACCCGCTGGCGGTCGTCGCCGACATCTACCGCCACCTCGGATGGGACCTGGCCAACGAGGTCCGCCCGGCCATGTCGGCCGTGCTGGCCGAAGACGCACGCCTCCGTTCGCACCGCTACGACCTGGCCCAATTCGGCATCAGCGCCGAGGAAGTCGACTCCCGACTCGGCACCCTGCTCTGAACCGACCGGAACTCGGTGGCTCCGAACTCGGTGGCCCCGTCGTGGGCTGACCTGGTCTCGGCCTGCTCTGTTTGCGCCGTCCAGCGGTCTCGCATTTGCCCTTCCACCACCGAGCAACGAGAAGACGCCAACACTCCTGGGCCTAACTCGCCGAAATGAGGGACGATCATGACTGCCTTGTCCGCGGAGCCGGCGCTGGCCCGCTGGGGTTTCTCCGAATGGGTCGAAAGCGCGAGGCGAAGCGGTGAACTGATCGCGACTCCCGAGCTTGACGACCGCAACGACGCGGTCATAAGCATCAACGGCAGAAAAGTGGTCAACTTCGCCGGCATCGGCATCCTCGGATGGCAACACGACCCGGACGTGYGCAACGTCTTCGTCGAGACGGCGATGAACTATGGCCTGGTCGTCGGCGGCTCCCGAGTGGTTCAGGGCGTCGCCCGGCCACACCTGGAACTGGAGGCGCTGGTCGCCGAGATCACCGGCCGGCAGAAGGCGCTCACCTACGCCACCGGGCTGCTGGCCAACGTCGGGTTCGTGCACGCGATGAGCGCCAGGTTCTCGTTCAACGACCAGCCCGGCGTGGACAACGCCGACACGGTGTTCGTGCTCGACCGGGACAGCCACTGGAGCATGTGGAAGGCCGTTGAACGATTCAAGTTCGGACGTAACCTGATCAACTTCCGCCACAATGACATTGCCGATCTCAGGCAGGTGCTGGAAAACCTCCGCGGCCGGCGGGTCGTTGTCGGATTCTTGACCGTGTACTCCGACGGCTCGATGGCTCCGGTCGGCGAGATCCTCGACCTGTGCGACGAGTTCGGCGCGGTC
>NZ_MRUJ01000277.1:0-10449 GCF_002099325.1 Frankia sp. KB5
ACCACCCTTGCCGGGGTCGTCGGGCTGACCCTCGCCGGGGTGCGGGCGCAGCCGGTCCTCGCGGTCGATCTCTGGCCGGGGGAGTCTCCCGGGGGGGCGCCATCGTCGCCTGTGGGCGCCGGCACCGAGGACGAGGACGAACCACGCGGTGATCCGCTCGCGATCCGGGTCGGCGCGGCCGGAACGACGACGGTCGCCGACGTCGCCCGCCGGCAAGCCTCCGACAGTACGGTGACCGATCTACCTCTGATGATCAGCGGTCGTCCCGCAGGCAGCACCAGGGACCTCGACGTGCTTCCCGTGCGACGCGGTGTTGGCGGAGGATCCGACCGGCACGGCGGCGGCGGTTCCGGCGACGAGGCGGCCGCCGTCGTCCCCGCGGACGACACCGTCGCCCCGACCGGACTGCGGTCCGTGCTCGGCCTGCTCGCGCATTCCTATCCGCTGGTGCTGGTCGACGCGCCGGCCAAGGCACCGCTGACGCCTGCGGCGCTCCAGGCCGCGGACCTCATCATCCTCGTCACACTCGCGACCGCCGCCGATCTGGAGGCGACACTCACCGGACTGCGTACGTTGCGGGACGCGGCGGGTGGTGGCTCAGCCAGACACGGCGGGCCGATGATCGTGGCAGCCATGATTGCGCCGCGCCGGGGCCGTCCCTCGCCCCGGACCCGCGCGGCGGCGGCCCGGCTCGGGCGCCAGGTCGACACGCTGATCCGAATCCCGTACGACGCCCGGCTCGACCCCAGCAGGCATACTCCGGTGCGGATTCCTCGACTACGCCGACGTACTCGCCGCGCCTACCTCCAGCTGGCCGCGGCCGCCGTGGAAGCCCTGTTCACTCTCGCGAAAGCCGAGGTCACGGCCGCTGCGGGCGCTGTCGATCAGCCGGGGGCTGCGGCCGGCGGCGCCGTGGAAGCGGTCACCACCCGTGCAGATTCTGGCGCTTCCGGCGGCCCACGAGCGACTACCGAGGATCACCCTGCGGCGCAGGGCGTATCATTTGGCGACCTACGGTCACCAACGGCACCCACAAGGATCGCCGGACCGGATCGGCCGGGCGGCCCCCCGCCTGTGGGAAAGGAACCGAGATGATCCTGGACGCCGCCGCCGTCAAGGCGACCGTTGTCCTCGCTGAGGTACAGGTCAAACCGGATGACTCCAAGGCGCCTGGCATCAATGCTCTGAAAGACCTGGTCAACGGCCTGGCGGCCTATGCGGTGATCGCTGCGGTCGCCGCTGTGCTACTGGGCGGTATCGCATGGGCACTCGGCGAACGGATGGGCCTCGAACGCGCGTCGATGGTCGGCAAGAGCGGTGTGATCGCAGGCTTCGGTCTCGCATTCCTCGTCGGTGCCGCGGCAGCCTTCGTCAACTTCTTCCTTGCCACCGGTGCAACGGCCACCGCACCCGACCCYAACCCGGCTGGCCAGCGTCAACCCGCCGTAGAGCTCACCGTTGCCGTTGACCCCGGCGTGGTCCATGACCCATCGTCAACGCTCTTCTGACCTGTTCCCCGGATACCAGCGGGCGGACATTGCGATGATGACCGTGCCGTCTTGTGAGGGGAGTGGGCGTTGGTAAGCCTTGTGGAGTGGGCGGCCAGACGCCTGATCATCATCATCGTGACCACTGGCACGGTGAGTGTGATCGGCGGATTGGTCATCGGCCGTTACGTGGTCCCAGACAATGGTTCGAATGGCCCGGATACCGCGTCCGTCGCGCCGCAGACCTCTCCGAGCGCTACCCCGCCCGGAGTGACGCCGACGCTGGTCCCCTCGCCGAAACCGTCCAGCCAACCGGCCAACACCGCCGCCACCACCTCAGTCCCCGGTGTCCCCACCCGGATCAACGAGTTCGGTATCCCGGTCGGCTACCCCCACACCGAAGCCGGCGCCGTCAGCGCCTGYGCCAACTACGTTTCTGCATACGGAAAAACTATCAATCGCGAACCCACGCGCCTCAAGCAAATTTTTAAATCAATAGCAGACCCCTCGACCGCCAATCGGCTCAGCCAACTTCTTATCGATGTCAATAATAAGACGGCAAAAAATTTCGGGGTTACATCCATAGATTCCCCGAACTTTCAATTGATTTATCGAACCCTCGGATATAAGATTGAAAAATTTAATCCCAACGAGKCAAAAGTATATATCTGGTCCAATGCAAGTGCCGGAATAATTGGTGGATCGCCGAACTACAAGCCTCGCAACTTCTGGGGAACCGACCTCTGTACGGTGAGCTGGAATGGCACAGATTGGAAACTTTCTGACGCCGTCGATGGYCCGGATGGTCCTGATCCCGTTGAGCAGAGGTCCGAGGAATTTCGGAGTTTCCTTCTGATCGGAGCGGTCTCATGACGTCCGGCGGTACAGGCGAAGGCAGTATTATCCTGGCCTTCAACCCCAATCCACTCGGTGCTATCAAGGATGCGATAGCGGGGAGTGCGGATGCGTACTTCAACTCGACAGGCAAGGCCTTCTGCGGCATGGCGGCGGACCTGTCCAGCTCCGTATTCAGCTTCGCGGCGCAGAAGACGACCATCAACCTGAATGCCGACTACGTCGTCCAGAACTACAACATCGCGTTTGGGGTGGYGGTCCTGATCGTCACCGGCCTGTTCATCTGCGCCTRCATCATGGGCGCCGTGCGCGGTGATCCTCACATCTTCGCACGCGCGCTCGCCTCCACCGGCACCGCGATCCTCGGCTCGTTCGTCGCACTCACCCTGCTACAGATGGTGCTCACCGCCTCGGATGGGATCGCCGACGCCTTCGGTGACGGGAAGCCACTCGGCTCGGCCCTGGTAACCCAACTGCGGGCCCTACCGGAGCAGGGGAACTTCGCACTCGACATCGTGCTGTCGCTGCTGGTGGCGTTGTTCTCGTTTGCGCTCTTCGTSGTGCTGTACATCCGCAAGGTCGCGATCATCGTGATGGCGGTGTTCATCCCGGTGTATCTGGCCGGGCAGCCGACGATGTCCACGAGCGCCTGGATCAAGCGGGCGACCGAGATCCTCTTGGCGCTGATTTTCGCGAAGCCGGTTATTTACGCGATTTTCACACTCGGTGCCGGTGTGGCAAGCGACTCGAGCGGCTCCACAGTCGATCAGACACTGACGATCCTCGGCGGGGCCGTGGTGATGATTGCGGCGGTGTTCGCTCCCTTCGTCCTGCTGCATCTGATGGGATTCGCCGACATCCACCTGATGCGCGCCGTCGGTTCGGCAGGTCGGCGCAGTGCGGCGTCGTTCGGCCAAGGGGCGGGTGCGTTGCTGGGATCGACGTCGCGGGAGACTTTCCGCGGAATCGGCGCACGGCTGCAGACCCGCAACCGCGGCATGCTCGGCGACGCCGGTGGCGTCGGTGGCGTCGGCAGCGAGCCCGCGCTGCCCCGGCCAGCCGGGCTACGGACCGGTCGTGGCAGCGGCCTCGGCGCTCCGGCGGGCACGTCATCCCGGACGGGTGCCGCCACGGCCGCGGTGCGCGGCTCGACGGCCGGCCGGCCCCGGGCCGGCGGTGGCAGTACCCGGCAACCGGCAAGAGCCGCCACCCCCACCAGGGCGACGGTCACGGTCGGCAGCAATTCCAGGCCGGTCGGCGCCACGAGGACGATGCGCCCGGGTTCCGTCACGGGCGGGGCACGCGGGACCGGTCAGGCCACGAGGCGGGTACCCGTGCCCCCGCCGGCGTCCCGGCCTCCGAAGATGACGGCGGCGGTGCCGCCGTCCCGCACCGGCGGCACGTGAGTAGTTGAGTGGCGAGGTAGCGAGGTAGCGAGGTAGTCGATGATCGCGGAACGCAGTTACCGCTTCGGACCGCTGGAACGCGGCGGAGTCATGCTGGGCATGCGCTGGCCGCAGCTCGGCCTGATGATCGGCGTGATGCTGTGTGTGCTCGGGGCACTTCGCTCTCCGCTCCTGTTCATCCCACTCTGGGTACTGGTGGGAGTAACGCTCCTGTTTGTTGCGTTCGTCCGGGTGGAGGATCRTAATCTCGACCAGTGGGTGCCGATCCTCTTCGGCTTCACGATGCAGAAGGTGACGGGCGAAACGGTGTTCCGTGGCGCGTTCTTCCGGCTGGGCGCCGGGGAGGACCAGCTCAGCCGAACGGTCCTCCCGGGGCCGCTGTCGTCGCTGGTGATGTTGTCCGTACCGGTCGGCGGCGGCCGGTACGTGGCGGTGGTAAAGGATGCCAAGCAGCAGACCTACACCGCCGTCCTGCAGGTGCAGGGTAGCCAGTTCGCCCTGCTGGAGTCCGGTGACCAGCAGGCCAGGGTGGACGCCTGGGGGGAACTGCTGGCCGGACTGACCGCCGGGGGCGGCAAACTGTCGCGCATCCAGTGGTTGGAACGCACGTTGCCCGACTCCGGCGACCAGCTTCAGCGGCACTGGCGGGTCCGCGGGCATCACGACGACTCCTGGGCCGCCGACGCYTACCAACAGGTCATCGACGCGGCGGGTCCGGTGGCGCAGCGACACGAGACCTACCTCTCGTTCCAGCTTCGGACCAGGGACGCCCGGCGCGCGATCCAGCGGGCCGGGGGCGGTGACCAGGCGGCCTGCGCCGTCCTGCTCGGCGAACTGCGCACGATGGAGGCGGCTCTCGCCCGTGCGTCCATCAACACGGTCGGATGGCTGCCGCCACGGGCGCTCGCCGCGGTCATCCGCACCACCTACGATCCGTACTCGATCGAGATGATTGACGCGCGGGGTGGTGCGAGTACGGACCTCGCCGGGGGCCTGAAGGGGTTGGCGTCCGGCATCGACCCGGCGGTCGCCGGCCCGGTCCGGGCCGTCACCGCCTGGGACCACTACCGCACCGACTCTGGCTTCCACACGACGTACTGGATCAATGGCTGGCCGCGTGTGCCCTCCCCCGCCGCGTTCCTCGCTCCGCTGCTGATGGAGACGACCTGTCGGCGGACGGTTTCACTGATGGTCGAGCCGCTGCCCGGCCGGAAGGCGGAGAAGGCGGTGAACCGACGGCGGATGGCGCACCTCGGTGAACAGCAGATGCGGGACAAGGTCGGGAAGGTCACCACCCAGCGCGACGTGGCCGAGGCCGACGAGGTCGAACGCCGCGAGCAGGAGCTGATCGCCGGATTCGGCGCCTTCCGCTTCCACGGCTTCGTCACGGTCTCCGCCGACGACCTCGACGGGCTCGCCGACGCCTGCGGTGAGGCCGAAACGCTGGCCTCACGCAGCCGGTTGGAGATGGTGCGTCTCGTCGGCGAGCAGGATCAGGGCTTCAGCGTCGGAGCGCTACCGTTGGCGGTGGGGGTTTCGTGAGCTCAGCACACGACGACGCCTCGGCGCGCGGGTACCCGGTCCCGACCGGCTACCCGACCGGCGGCTATCCGGGTAACAACTATCCGGGTAACAGCAACACGAGCCATGGCCAGCCAGGCAATGGCCAGCTGAGTAACGGCTATGCGGGCAACGGCCATGCGGGCAACGGCCATGCGGTGGGCGGTTACGTGCCGGCCGGCTATCCAGCCGGTGAAGCCGTGGCCGGTCACCCCGAGCGCGCCGACAGCAGCCCCGGCGGCCCCGACGACGAGGGCCCCGACGGCGACTTCGGCGACAGCGACTTCGGCGATGGCGACTTCGACGACGGCGACTTCGGCGATGGCGACTTCGACGACAGCGACTTCGACGACAGCGACTTCGACGACCCGCCCAGCTACGACGAGACCGGTTACGACCCCGACGGCTACGAGGCGGCGGACTACGAGGCCACCTCCCACGACCCGGGACGCGATGCCGAGGGCTATGTGGACCTCGGCGGCGGTCCGCGGCGGCGGCGCGAGGGACGCCTATCCGCGGAGCCCCCCCGGCGCAGCCGGCGCGCGGAACGGGCCGCGGCGGCCACCGAGAAGGCTGCGATGCGCCGGGCCCAGATAGCCCTGCGCCGGGGCGCACAGCCGCCACGGCTGTTCGGGCCGTTCGGCGGGCGAACGTTCCACAAGCTGCGGCTTCCCGCGCACATGGAGACGACGGCGCAGATCGCCGGCATCTACCCGTTCGTCGTCGACTCCGGCCTGGCCGCGCCCGGCATGTACATCGGTCGGCACGTCTGGTCCGGGAACTCGTTCGACTTCGACGTCTTCGAGCTGTACCGCCAGCAGGTCATCGAGAATCCGAACTTCGCCGTGTTCGGCGCGGTCGGCTCCCGCAAGTCGGCGCTGCTGAAGACGCTGATCTCGCGAGGGGCGGCGTTCGGCTACCAGGCCGCCGTACCCTGTGACCCGAAGGGCGAGTACACGCGGCTGGCTCGGCGCCTCGGYTGTGAGCCCACCTACATCGGGCCCGGCATGGCCACCCGGCTGAACCCGCTCGACGCCCCACCCCGTCCGATGGGCATCGCCGACGAGGACTGGGCCCGTGAGGTGAAGCGGGCTCGTTCGGCGCTGCTGTCGTCCCTGATCGAGACGGCGAAGGGGGTGCCGCTCACCCCGGCCGAGCACACCGCGGTCGACCTGGCTCTCGACGTCGTGACCCGGCAGATCACCGGGGCGTCCCCGGACCGGTGGGCAACCCCGATCCTGCCGCACGTGCTGGAGGCGATGACGGATCCAACCGAGGAGGACTGTGTCAACCTCCCGATGACCGCGACCGAGCTGCGCGACGCCTCCCGGGATGCCACGCTGACCCTGCGCCGGCTCACACACGGCGCGCTGGGCGGTCTGTTCGACGGGCCGACCACCTCTCCCCTGGACTTCGACCGTCCGATCGCCGTGCTGAACCTGGAGCGGGTCCAGGGCAGCGATGAGATGATCGCCCTGATCATGACCTGCGCGCAGGCGTGGATGGAAGCGGCACTCATGCGCCAGGACGGCGTGCAGCGCTACGTCGTCTACGACGAGTGCTGGCGGCTGATGCGGTTCGCCGGCCTCGTCCGCCGGCTGTCCGCCCAGCAGAAGCTCGCCCGACAGTGGGGATGCGCGAACGCGATCGTCGCCCACCGCATCTCCGACCTGCTGTCCGCCTCGCCGGACTCGGTGGAGATCGCCAAAGGCCTGCTCGCCGAAACCGCGATCCGGATCCTCTACAAGCAGGCGTCCGATCAGATCGCCGACACGCAGGCCGCGCTCGGGCTCACCGACGTCGCCGCCGACCTGCTCCCCAGGCTCGACCCGGGCTACGCCCTGTGGCTGATCGGCGCCCGCGCCTTCTACGTCGAGCACGTCGTCGGCGACCTGGAGATCCCCGTGGTGCTCAACGGCTCGAAGATGCACGGCGAGGTCGACGACACTAACCTGACCCCCGACGATCTGGATCCGGCCGAGCTGGACCCGCCGGATCTCGGTCCCGGCCGGCTGCGCCGGATGGCCGACGAACTCCTCGGCGACCGGGAGCTCGCCGGCCGGGAGCTCGCCGGCGGCCCGGCCGTCCCACGGGCCGCCGACCTCACGGGCGGGTTCGGTTACCCGCCTGTGGAGCCCAGTCCCAGCTCCACCGGCTGACGATCCCCGGGGATCTCGCCGCGCCGGCAGGGCGGCCCCGTCAGCGTTGGAAGGTCACCCGCAGCACGGCCCGGGCGAGAGTGTGGAAGGTGAGGTTGAAGCCGACGACGGCCGGTGAGACCTCGTCGTTGATCTCTAGTTTCGGCACGTCGACCGCGTGGACGGTGAAGATGTACCGGTGCGGTACGTCGCCCTGCGGCGGCGCGGCCCCGCCATACGCCTTGGAGCCCCAGTCGCTGCGCACGTGATACGCGCCGGCGGGCAGGCCGGTGAAGTCGCCGCTGCCCGCGCCGCGGGGAAGTTCGGTCGCCGCCGCGGGGATGTCCACCAGGACCCAGTGCCAGAATCCGCTGCCGGTGGGCGCGTCCGGGTCGTAGCAGGTGACGACGAAGCTCCTGGTCTCGGCGGGCTGACCGGACCAGGCCAGCTGTGGGGAGATGTCGGCGCCCCCGGCGCTGGTGTGCACCTGATCGGACGGAACGACTCCACCGTCGACGAGGTCCGTACTGGTCACGGTGAACAGCGGTTTGGCGGGCAGCACGTCGAACGGGTCGGGGGGTGTACCGCGGTCGAGCAGGGACATCTACCATTCCTTCCGTTACGCCATTCGATGACATTCCCGAGACGGAACCGTMGCTTGCCGGCTCTACGCTTCTCCGCGATGAAACCTCATCCCGAAGGTGCGCCGGGCCGTCGGCATGCGGTTCCAGACAACCTGGTGAGGTCCCGGTGAGACTGGTCACCGCCATCCTGCGTCCACATCGCATCGATGACGTACGCACCGCCCTTGAGACCTTCGGTATTCAGGGTATGACGGTCAGCCAGGTGACCGGATTCGGCATCGAACTGTGGTGTACCCAGACGTATCGCGGGCAGACCTTCCACGATGAGTCGGTGAGCGCCGTGCGGGTCGAGTGCGTCGTCGCGGACTGCGACGTCGAGGACGTCATCGAGGTGATCCGGAGATCGGGCGGATCGGCGGCCAGCGGAGCCGGCAAGATCTGGGTCCTTCCCGTCGACGCCATCGCCCGCGTCCACACGGGGGAACGCGGGCCGGACGCCTTGTGAGTCCGGACGCCTTGTGAGTCCGGACGCGACCGGCTGCGGTCACCCGGCTGCGGTGACGGTGACCAGCAGACTGCACCGACCGTGACCAGCTCGATTGCCGCGATCGCTCGATGGTCCCCAAGGCCACGGCACCACCCATCAATAGTGAGACGATCGTCATACAAACGATGCTTTCGGTGTGCGACCAGCGACTGTTCCCACCTTTGGGTGACGAGGAGAGGCGACAATGACCCGTTGACCCGATACGGTTGACGGGTCCCGGCGGGCGTCTCGCCGACTCCCCCCGTATCGGTGCGGAGCCCGCCGGGACCTGTCCTCGCGACTTGRCCCGCATCGCAGGTAACCGTTCGCGCGGCCGCGATGACCATCGGGGTATCCCGATCGGCCTCGGTCTTCTCGATCGGCCTCGGTCTTCTCGATCAGCCTCGGTCTTCTCGATCAGCCTCGGTCAGTCCCGGYGTCTGACGTTGATGGGCGACCGAGTGACGCCCGCCGCCGCGGCGTGGCCGTACCGCGAAGGTCTCAGCCTCGTCGGCGACCGGGGCACTCCCGCCGAATCCARCGGAGCCCTCCCGCACGGCACCGTTCCCGGCCCGCTTCCTACGGCGGGCCCGGAGAAATTCGAAAGCAATGGGAAGCACCGAGACGACGACAATCAGAATCAACATCGGCTCAATGTTGTTCCGTACAAAGTCTATCTTGCCGAGGTAGAAACCCAGAACCGTGATGCCGCAACCCCAGACCACCCCGCCCACGATGTTGTAGGTGATGAAGAGGCGGTAGTTCATCCGGCTCACGCCGGCGATAACCGGAGTGAAGGTGCGGACCACGGGAACAAACCGCGCCAGGATGATGGACCGCGGCCCGTACTTCTCGAAGAACTCGTGTGCCTGCTCGACGTACTCCTGTTTGAACAGCCGCGAGTCGGGGCGTCGGAACAACGCCGGACCGACTCTTCGACCAATTAGGTAGCCGACCTGGTCGCCAGTCACCGCGGCGAGCCCGATCAGGACAGCCGCCACCGGCAGCGGGGTGGAAAGCTCGTCGCGGGCGATCAGCATACCCACGGTGAACAGCACGGAGTCACCCGGGAGGAAGAACCCGACCAGTAGGCCGGACTCCGCGAAGACGATCAGCAGAACGACAGCCAGGCCCGCTTTGGCCAAGCTGTCCGCGCTGAGGACGCCAGGGCCGAGAGCGAGGGTGTTCGACGCGAATGCATTCACTATCGCGGGCCTCCGACAGGCTTTGACGACGGGTTGGACACGTCCGTGAGACCGCGGCAACCGTCGAGGGACCGCCACCGCACCCGCCCGAGGACACCGTAAGGGTATCGAGCGCTCTCCCGTCTCCCACCGGGCACCCGCAAGAGTGGCTCCCCGGCGTCCCGGGCGCGTCCCGGCAGGTTGCGGCATGCCCGGGTGCGCCCGGTACGTCCCTCATAGGTTCCCCACCATAGGTGCCCGATCATGAGTTTCCGATCATGAGTTCCCAAATTGTCCAGTGCAGCGATCCGCCGCCAGTCAAGATCTGGCCGGCCCAGGTGGACCGCCGACGTCGATGGCCGGATGTGCCTCATTAGGCTTAATTCGTGCGTTATCGGCGGCCAAGCCAGGATCAGCRGCCTGTTGTCCCGAGTGATCCGAGTGATCCGAGTGATCCGCCGGCCTGGCCGGATGCGTTAACGCCACGGACCCCGCGCTCCCGGCCGATGCGGTCAGCGCGGTCAGCGCGGTCAGGGAGACCGACGCGACCGGCTGCGGGGGCGTACGTATTCGGAAGTCCCGTTGTTGATCTTTTGGGGTGACGGCCTTCGGGGCTGGGTGTGGCCTGATGGTCGTGGTGGGTGATGTTCTGCCGGTCGGGGTGGTTTGCTGCGGTGCGTGACGGTTGTCGAGTCGGGGGCGGGCGCTG